>DAOOKC010000015.1:0-30215 GCA_035385485.1 Exilispira sp. | reverse complement strand
TATTTTTTTTTGTTTTTAATATATTAAAGCAATTCACTTCTTTATTGAATTATATTAGCTGAGTTTTTTGGTATATTTAAAAATGTTGGTTGATTTGTTATTATAGTTTGAATAGTTGGTGCTATTTTTTCAATATATAGATAATTGATTACCGAAGGATATTGCGATATAACCTGTCCTACTATTGTTAATGCCTGAGCGTTAGCTTCAGCGGTTATTATTGTGGCCTTTTTTTGCGCCTCAGTAGAAATTAAAAGAGCTTCAGCTTTTTGTTGTTCTATCTGTTTTTTTTCAATGGCTTCCACAAAATTATCAGAAAAAGATATTTTTCTCAATAATACTGAATCTATTACTATATAGTATGTTGACAAAGAATTTTTGAGCCTTTCTAACATCTTGTTCTGGATTTCCAGTCTTCCAGCTTCCTCATTCTCTTTAGAAGAGTATATCAAGATAGCATTATACATAGCTAAAACATTTCTAACTTCTGTTCTAAGATAAGGTATAATTATTTTTTCCAGGTAATTAGGACCAATATCATTGTGCAATTTCCATAAATTTGACTCATCTATCTTATATAAAATTGATATATCCACTTTTACCTTTTGTCCATCTTTGGTAAGAGCTTCTATCGATTTTTCCTGAGATATTCCCTTAGTAATTTCATCTCCCTCTGCTGTATATGATTGAATCTGAGTCTTATAAATATAAACCTTTTCAATAAATGGGATTGAAAAATTCATACCAGGTTTTAAAATTCTTTTTTCTATTCCAATAATTTTGTTAAAAACAACTCCAGCTTCACCAGCTTGAAGAATAATTATTGGTCTTAAAAAATACAAAAATGCTACAAATGTTGCAATTAAAACTAAAAATATAATTAACACTTTAAATTTAGTCTTCATAAATTTCTCCAGAATTTTTTTAATTATCAAGATTTAGTACAAAATATCTTGATAAATATTTTTTCATTTTAGAAAAAATATTTTCAAAAGGAATTTTTTTTATTTTCGAAATCAAAAGGTTAAAAAATAAGATAATTTAATATTTATTCTATAATCCGAAAAATAGAAAAAGGAATTTATAATGAAAAAAAATAAAACTAAGTTCTTATTAACTATATCTATCTTTCTTTTAATTTTTTTAATTCTGTTTAATATAAATCTTTTTGGTTTGGAAAAATTATGGGTAAAAGATTATTATGATCCTTATAATCCTAAAACAGAGAGTTCAATTTTATCAAGAATCAAAAATGGATGGTATCCTGCTGGATTTAACTTCGATGGCCTTGATTTTTCTATGATATGGATAAATAAAGATGTTGCAAAAAATCTTGAATTGCCTTTTAAATTTAATATAAAAGATTTTGCAATTTTTACAATTCCTGATTCAGAAGAAGGCTTGAACAAGATATTACCTCAAAAACTTCAGGATAGATATATACCAATTGCAATATCATATTATGCAGATGATTTTTTTATTTTTGCAGTGGAACCTTTAGAAAAATATGTTTTGCAATCATATATTATTTCTCATTTTCACAAGAGTGAAGAAAACTTAATTGCATTAAACATAAACGAATTGGTTAAAAAAGGTTATTTCCCTGTTGGCTATTCTTTCTATTTAGATTATTATATTATTCTTTCAATTAAAATTAAAGATATTTCTCCAGGTAAAAATTTTTATTGGGGGATTGATTGGGTATCAAATCAACAAAATAATGTTGATAAATATTACAACTCTTTATTTAAAAATTCATTTTATCCATCAGATTTTTCTGAGGATACTGAAAAAATAGGTGTATTGGTTTTACATAAATAATTATTATTTAAAAATCAGATTTCTAATAAATATTTTTCCAGATTGAATTACATTTTAAGTGAATAATTATCTTTTATATTTATCCTGTAATCTTATTATATCATCTTCAGATAGAATTTCACCCATTTGAACTTCTGCAAAAAGTAGATCCTCTTCTTCTGAAGCTATTGCTTGGTGTCTTGAATTTTTCGGTATAAAAAATTGCTTACCTTTTTCTGCAAAATATTCTTTATCATCAATTATTATTTTCCCTTTACCATCGATTATAGTCCAGTATTCTTCCCTATGTTGATGAGTTTGAAGTGAAATCTGTTCACCCTTATTTATCTTTATAATTTTAATTTTATATTTATTTTCTATTTCATATAAATTTTTATAATAACCCCAGGGTTTTAGTACTGTCTTATGAAATTTAGTTATTTCAGATTTACTCTTATCTTTTTCAATCCAGTTATAAAATTTTTCTACATCATCAGAATCTCCATTTTTAATTATTAATAGTGAATCCTCTGTATCTATGACATTGCAATTATCATAACCAATTATTCCATAAGATTTACCATCAAGCCCTATAATCCTATTCTGTGTATTTTCATCTATATTATTACTATCTTTTTTTTTGCAATATTCAAATATTTCTGATTCTCTTACATTATCGATTATTTCAAAATTACTGAAAAACTTTGAAGGAATTTTTTTAAAAAGAGCATCGATATTTCCTAAATCATCCCAATCAAATTCACTTTTAATAACTTTTAATTTATCTGTCTTTTCAATAACAGCATAATCAATTGAAATTGATGGGAATTTTAAAAAAGCCTTTTCTAAATCTGAATCTGGAAAAAATTGATTTAAATTACTTTCGAAATTATATTCAATATTTTTTATTTGTTTTCCGATCTCTTCTCCAGTATTATAAATATCTATAGCATGTTTTTTCATTTCCTGTTGCATAACTTTTTTCTTAAAAATAAATATTCCACCATTAAATAAGAAATTTCCAGAATCAATATACTTTTTTGCTGTTTCGTAGTCTGGTTTTTCTTTGAATGAAATCACATCATTATTCTTATACTCAATATAACCAAATCTTGTCTCGACTCTATCTGGTCTTATTCCTATTAATACTATGGAGTTTTCTACAAATTCTAACGCTTTTTTAATGCATTTTTGAAAGTTTTCTATATCATTCACAAGATGATCAACAGGAAAAACACCTATAATATCTTCATCGTCAAAAAATTGTAAGCCATATTCTAATGAAGCAGCTGTATTTTTAGAAACTGGTTCATAAATTATTTTATAATCAACTTTACAATTTTTTCTAAAATTAAGTAGAAAGCTAGATGAGATTTTATTAGTTATAACATATATATCATCATTTTGAGAAAATCTTTCTAAAGTCAATTCAAATAAAGAATTTCCATTAAAAATAGGAATAAATTGTTTTGGATAATGTTCTCTACTAAGTGGAAAAAGCCTTTTACCTTTGCCACCGCAAAGAAGAATGATTTTCATATTTTTATTTACCTTTTATCAAATTACTTATAAAAACTTAATTGCTGCGTTGTAAAATCATAATTTATATTATCAAATTATTTTAAATTTGTTTTTACAAGATAAGCATTTGGTAATTCACCTAAAACAGTTAATTCTGATGGAATTGTCGTATTTTTTTGCCAGAATTTCAAATATATTATTTTAAAATTATTATTATTTAGTTTTTCAATTTCATTTTCATCAACAATTAAATCACTATTTGTATTTATAAATCTTTTTATACAATTTAAAATCTGTTTTTGTCGAGATGAATCTTTTTCTATAAAAAGATTATCTAAAGTAAAAACATATTTAATATCTGTATTAAAAAATTTTTCGGAAATTGATTTTTTTCGATAATACTCATTCTTATTTATTATAAAAATCTTTTTAATAAAATTATAATCAAAAAGTGAATGAAATTTTGGTAATCCTATATTCTTATCAAAATCAATAAAGTTAATATATTCTTTTGCATCTTCATCTATATTTTGATTTTTCATAAAATCATTAAAGACAAAATATTTGATTTTTTCATAATAAATAAGTGAAGGAATTAGCCTAACTTTATTATTAAAATTAGGATATCTTTCCTGATAAAAGTGGGAAATGCTTATATAAGGAGACAAAACTAAACAGATTATTAATAAAATCAATAAAGTTTGTTTATAAGCTTTTCTTTTAACTTTTAAATTAAACAATATATTATAAAAGCCATAACCTAAAATTATATAAGGAATGGCAAAAAAAATAACCGTGTATCTATCTTCATGAACTTGAAGTGAAAGAAGGTGAAAAAACAGAATTCCAATCATATATAAAAGTATAAAATTTATAGGGTTTATATTATCTTTTAAAAAAGATTTTATTGAAAATGACTTGAAAGATAGAAAAAAAGAAAATATTGCAAGAATTATAGAAGAAAAAACAGGAATTAATCCTATAAAAAAAATTCCATAAGCCCTATTTAAAAAGTAATGATACTCAAAAAAATAATGCCCCGTAAACCTAGATATGTCCAGTGTTATTATTAAAAATGGATTTACAATCATTTTTAGTGTTTCGGGTCTAAATCTTAATATACTATCATGATGAAGATAACTATTTAATATAAAGAAATTTGTGTTTTTATCAAAAATAAAAAAAGGGGTCCATATTATAAAAGATAGAATTAATCCAAAAATTAGATAAGGGTAATTAATTGTTTTAATTCTTTTTTTAAATATTATCATAAGTAAAACAACAGGTATTGCATATATTATAATCATATGAAAAAAAGGCATGAGGGCAATTGATATTACCAAGCCAAAGATGTTTTTTGTCTTATCTTTTGTCAATACATCAAATAGATAACCAATTAATAAAGTCGAAAAGATTATTATAAAATGAGGATTCCAACAACTAACAGTAAATTTTATAGACCAGGGAAACATTGCAAAAATCAAAGTAATTAAGAGGGATAAAAAGATTGGATATTTTATTATACTTGAGGTGTCATAGACTTTATCAACAGTCGAATAATTATATAAAAAGATTTTTTTAGATAACCAAAAAATAAGATAGATAGAAAATGTTCCCAATATGACCCAAAAATAATATAAAGAAGCAACCGTATTGAATATTTTCACTAAAAGAAAAGCAATTAAAGATAGATATGGACCTGGAATATAAGTAAAAAATCTTGGATGACCATAATATCTTAATTGCTGCCCCCAAATATATGCTTCAAGTTCATCTATTTTAGAATAATGGTTAGAACCAAGTCCGATAAAAACAGCATAAAATCTTAAGAAAAATCCAATAATTATAATAATAAAAAGAAATAATTTATAATTTTTTTCAATTTCTTTGGCTAAATTATCAATATTTTCAGAGTTAAAATGAATTTTCATGTTAGCCTCTTTTTAAATTAAAATGAATAAATCTCGATTTTTATTTATTTTTTATTTATATTTATGTTCACATTTACATTTTTAAATTCATATTTATATTTTTATATTCATATTAATATTCATATTTTGCAGTCTTTCTAATTATTTTAGTTTTTTATTCAATAGAAAATTTGCAAATTCCAAATCTTCAAAATTTGTTATCTTAAAAAGATTACTGCTTCCTTCAACTATTTTTGGATTTATCTTTGAATATTCAAATACCAATGAAGTATCGTCTGTAAATTGCTTTTTATCATTATCATTTATATATTTTTCATAACAATCCATTATTAAATTAAAAGAAAATGCTTGAGGGGTTTGAATTAGATAAATATGTTTTCTATCCAGATATTTTTCTATGTATTGTTCTCCATAACCAATAGTATCATTAACTTTTATTGCACAGGTCAATGAAGGACTATTTTTGATTTCTTTTAAAATATTACTTAGAATTTTCTCATCTATAAAAGGTCTTGCCACATCATGGATAATACAATAAGTTATATCAAAATTATTATTTTTAAGATATAAAAGGGAATTATAAACTGAATCTGTTCTTGAATTTCCTCCACAGATAAAATTAACAAAAGTATCATTATTTTTAAAATCCGAAAATTTATTTGAATAATCTTCGGGTACAACCACTATTATCTGGCAAAAATCGTATTTTAAGAAAAAATCAAGGCTATATCTATACAATGGTTTATCACCTAAAAGATAAAATTGTTTTAATTCTTTCGTTTTAGATCCAAATCTTGTACTTTTCCCAGCTGCCATTAAAATTATAGCGGTTTTTTTATAAATTTTATTATCCATATTTTATTTTTTAGCTATTTTGCTTTTTTATTTTATTGATAATAGAAGTTGTCGATTTACCATCAATATATTCAATGGTTACTGTTTGTCCTGCATACTGCCTACCTACAATCTCTTCGATTTTATAATCTGATCCTTTGACAAGAATATCGGGTTTAATCTGTTTTATTAAATTTTCTGGTGTTGGTTCATCAAAAAAAACAACAAAATCAACTGATTCAAGGGCTGAAAGAATTTTCGCTCTATCAACTTGATTTTGTAAAGGTCTATCTTTTCCTTTTATTTTTTTTATAGAAGAATCTGTATTTAATCCAACAATTAAAACATTTCCAAGCTCTTTAGCTTTCTCAAGATATATTACATGTCCTGCATGAAGAATATCAAAACAACCATTGGTAAATACAATTTTTTTATTCTTTTTTCTTAAATCTTCAATTATTAACTTAAGTTCATTTAAATTAACTAATTTTGTTTTTTCCTTTTTCTCAAGAATTGAGATAAATTCATCATATAATATAGGAGTAGTCCCTGCTTTTTGAATAACAATCGAAGCAGCTTTATTTGCAATAGTTATAGACTTTTCTATATCATAACCTTTATTAAGCATCAAAGTTAGTACTGCAATAACCGTATCCCCTGCTCCTGTGACATCATATACTTCAATTGCTTCTGCAGGAAAATGCATACATTTATTTCCATCGTAAAGAGTAATACCTTTTTCAGACCTTTTTACACAGATATTTTCTATATTTAATTTTGGATATACTTTTTTTAATATTTTCTCAATTTCATAATCTTCATTTTTTAATTCAAAACCAACAAATTCAGATAATTCTTTCAGATTTGGATTTATTAAATAAGAATTTTTATATTTTTCCCAGTTATTTTTTTTAGGATCTATTAGTACTTTTATATTTTTTTTATTAGCAATATCTATTATCTTTTTGCAAAGATTTTCAGTGCAAACTCCTTTTGCATAGTCAGAAATGATTATAAAGCCTATATCCTTTATATTTTTTTCTAAAAATTCTATAATTATATTTTCTTCTTCTATAGTCAAAGGTTCAATTTTTTCTTCATCTACTCTAATCATCTGCTGATGATTAGAAATAATTCTAGTTTTTGTAATTGTTTTATATCCATCCTTTTCAATTAAAAAATTATTGATTTTATTTTTTATAAGTAGTTTTTTAATAGTTTTACCATTTTCATCATTTCCAATTTTTCCTACCAAAATACAATCAGATCTTAAATTTATTAGATTTAATGCGACATATGATGCTGCTCCAAGTGAAATAGATTCGTTTTCAAGAAGAACAACTGGAATAGGTGCTTCAGGTGATATCCTATTAGCTTTTCCATATAAATACCTATCCAGCATTATATCACCGATAATACAGATTTTTTTACTCATTATCTATTTTCCTTTATTAATTAAATATTAGTTTATAAATCATATATTTCGATATTATAATTCTAAACAGTTTTGTCAAATCGAATTGACTTTTAGCTGTTAAATGATAAGTCTAGTTTAGTTTAATAAAAAAATATTAAAAACAATAAAATTTATAAAAATAGGACTTTGTATGGAAATAATAAAGACAAATAAAATGTATGAGCCAGATTTATCTGTAATTATGCCTATATATAATGAAGAAAAATATCTTCCTATTGTATTGGAAAGTTTCAAAAATCAAAAAACAGACTTAAAAACTGAAATTATAGTAATAGATGATAATTCAACAGATAGATCAGTGGAAATAGCTGAAAAATATAATTGTACAATATATAAAAATACAGAAAAATTAAATGTTACACAGATGAGAAATTTTGGTTTTTCAGTTAGTCATGGAAAGTCAATATTGCATACAGATGGTGATACAGCATTCTCAAACAATTATGTTGAAAAAATGGTAAGACCAATAATTAGTGGAAAATATGATGTAACATTATGCATGAAGTTATACCCGCTTGAAGCTAAATATAATATATTACCAGAAAAATATTCAAAAAGTTATGCATTTTTTTTAAGAAATCTACCAGATATTTTCTGGCTAAAAATGCCAATGCGTTTTTTTTTATGGATAAAAAGATGGATTTCAAAAATTATCAGAAACAAAAAATTTATTAGTTTATTTAATATACCAGATAGAGTCGAAGGTGCTGCTATAATTGTTAAAAGAGAAATTGCTGAAAAGTCGGGAGGATGGGACAAACCTTTTGGAGCTCATTCAGATACTTCATATACAGAAAAAATATATAACTTAACAGATAAAATTCATTGGATTTGGGGTGTAAAAAAGTATAGCTCAGTTAGAAGACTTATTCCAACCCAAGAGTTCTGGTTTATCTATAAATTATTTCCTTTTATTAAAAAACTAAATAACAAAAATAGAATTCAGAATGAACAAGGTTATATTGATCCAAGAGGAAGAAGATAATTACCTAACAACTTAAATCTTCGATTGAAAAAACTTTAATTTTTTTATTTTTGAAATACCATCTAATGATATCAAATATAAAGGCATTTGCTTTATCCAGAATAATTGAATCAGATGTACAAACAACATCAGGTAAATTGATTTCAGTCAAGATTGAATCAGGATTTTTTACTACTAATATTTCAAAGTTTTCATTATTTTTATTACTTTTATTTTTTTCTAATAATTTTTTCAATTTATCAGCATCATCTTTGGACATGGAAACAGGCTCATCTAAATAAATAAAAATTTTAGAGGGTTTTAAAACTTTTTGAAATTCAAAAACCATCTCACTAAATTTTTCAAAATTAAGATTTTTCTTATTTCTTCCTCCAATATTTGCGCAATCCCTAATAAAGCCATCCATTGCTAAAAAGCAAAAATTACCATTAAGATAATTTGAAATTGTAAAAAGAAGATTATAACCATCTATATGCACATTTTTATTTTCAATATACTTTTCATCAACTATCTTATTTTTTCTATTTAATAATTTTTGTTTTTGAGCTATTCCTCGAAGCAAAATATGTCTTTCTATCGAGTTTAATCTATATCTATCACCAACTATTTTTATTACAGAATTAATTGAATAGTTCCTTTCTATCAAATATGAATAATCTTGAATAGCCAAAAATAATCCATCTTTTATTTGCATAATTATTTTGATTCTTTATATTAATAAAAATTTTTGAATCATATAACAATTTATTTAATAAATTTAGAACCAACTTTGAAAATTAACTTTTTATAGAATTATTTTAATAGAAATTTATTTAATTTTCAAGGAGCAAAATGATGAAATTTCCAAAATTGCTAGAAAGATTTTGCAAATATGTTCAATTTGACACTCAGTCCAGTTTCAACTCTTCATCATATCCCTCAACTGAAAAACAAATGATATTTTTAAGATATCTTAAAGAAGAACTTGAATCAATAGGTTTAAAAAATGTAAATCTTGATCAATATGGTTATTTACTGGCAAAACTTGATTCCAATATCGAAAATAATTTTTCTGTAAAAGAGGGAAACTATAAAGAAAAAAGCCCTGATTCAATTGTTTTTATAGCTCATGTGGATACTTCACCAGAAGAAAGTGGTCAAAATGTTAAGCCAAAAATTATATCTAATTATGATGGAAGTGATATCAAATTTAATGATGATGAAAACATGATTTTATCGACAAAAACTTTTGAACTACTTTCACAAAAAACAGGTAAAACAATAATTACAGCTTCGGGTAAAACACTTCTTGGTGCTGATGATAAAGCAGGAGTTGCAGAAATAGTTACTGCATTTGAATACCTTAAAAACAATCCTCAAATTAAGCATCCTGATTTATTTCTATTATTTACTCCCGATGAGGAAGTTGGAAATGGAACCAAATTTATTAAAAGAGAAAATATTCCAGCAAAATATGGATATACAATGGATGGAGGAGCTTTTGGAGAGATTGAAAATGAGAACTTCAATGCAGTTAATGGAGAAGTTATAATTTATGGTTTCAACACTCATCCTGGTGCTGCTAAAAATAAAATGATTAATGCTGTTCGAGCGGCATCTATTTTTATTGAAAAATTAAATATAGATTTAAGCCCCGAAAGAACCGAGGAAAAAGAAGGTTTTATTCATCCAATGCAAATAGAAGGTGATGTAAATGAGGTAAAAATTAAATTTATATTAAGAGAATTTGATAAAAATAAACTTGAAGAATTAAAAAGACATGTTGATAAGGCTTTAAATAGTGCAATTTCAATTTACCCAGGATTTAAGTATAAAGTAAATTGGATTGATGCATATTTCAATATGAAAGAAGTAATCGATAAATACCCGATAGTCATGCAAAAATTAATTGATTCATGCAAAAAAATTGGTATTCAACCTGTAATTAAAGGAGTACGAGGTGGTACAGATGGAGCAAGGCTCTCCTTTATGGGATTACCCTGCCCCAATATATTTACAGGGGGTTATCTATATCATTCCAAGTATGAATTTGCTGTTTTAGAGGAAATGGAAAAAGCAACAGAACTAATTATTACAATAGCAAATGAGTATGCGAATTAGCTATATAAATAAACCAATTTAAAAACCAATATTTCCATTATTTAAAAGTATTTCTTATTTAACAGTATTTTTTCCTTAGAAATTAAATAATTTAACTAAATTATGATAGATAAAAAAATTTTAAGAAGATTTTATTATAACTTTCTTTCCTGAATATTGTTTTAATTGTTTTATTATTTCTTTTTCGGTATTTGATATATTATCTGGAACTGCAATCTCGACCTGAACATATAAATCTCCAATTACACCTTCTGAGATATCATAAATACCTTCATGTCTTATTCTAAAAGTTGTTCCAGATTTTGTAAAAGGAGGAATTTTCAATAAGACTTCTTTTCCATAAATGGTTGGAATCTCAATTTCATCACCAAGTACAGCAACAGCATAGGGAATTAAGGCTTTTGTATAAAGATTTGAACCTTCTCTTCTAAAAATAGAGTCTGGCAAAATCCTAATAATAATATAAAGATCTCCGTTTGGACCACCGCCTATGCCAGCTTCTCCTTCACCCGAAATCTTCAATTTTGTATTATTATCAACACCTTTAGGAATTTTAACTTTAACATTTTTCTTGTCTTTTACAACACCTTTTCCACCACATGTATGACAGGGATGTGGATTAATTTCACCACTTCCCTGACATCTTGGACATGTAGTAGCTATTGTAAAAAAGCCCTGTCTTGAAACCTGCTGACCACTACCTTTACATACAGGGCATGTTTCCTTTGAATGACCAGGTTCAACGCCACTTCCATTACATGTAGGACAAACAGAATTTCGGGAAACTTCGACCATTTTTTCAGTTCCAAAAGCAGCTTCTTTTAAGGTAATACTTAATTCTAAAGCTATATCCTGCCCTCTTCTTGCGCTTCTTGTTCTTGAAGAGTTTGTCCTTCCTCTTGAGGAAAATCCAGAACCAAAAAAAGAAGAAAATATATCTGAAAATTCAGAAAAAATATCATCCATATTGGTAAAATTAGAGAAAGGATCAAAACCTCTTGAATCCACACCTGAGTGCCCATATGTATCATACATCTTTCTTTTTTCGTCGTCGCTAAGGACTTCATAAGCTTCAGCAATTTCTTTAAATTTTTCTTCAGCTTCTTTATCACCCTTAGTTCTATCAGGATGATATTTCATAGCAAGCTTACGAAATGCACTCTTAATTTCATCCTTTGTAGCGTTTTTACTAACGCCTAAGACTTCATAATAATCTTTCTTAGTTGTCATCTAAGTTTCCCGAACATAAATTAATTTTTCTTATCATCATCAACTACTTCATAATCAGCATCAACAACAGAATCATCCTTTTTTTGTGATCCAGTATTATTATCCTGAGATGCAGTAGAACTATTCTGATATTGTGCATTAGCATTAGCCTGTTTTGATGCTTCTTGATAAATTCTTTCTGTCATAGAGTAGCTAGCTTTCTTAAGTTCTTCCAGTGCTGTTCGAATTTCAGCAATATTATCACTATTCATCTTGTTTCGTAGATTTTTTATAGCTTCTTCAATTTTGTTTTTTTCGTCAGAGCTTATTTTGTCGCCATAATCTTTTAAGCTTTTTTCTATTGAATAAATCATAGAATCTGCTTCATTTTTTGCTTCGATTAATTCCTGTTTTTTTCTATCCTCTTCTTTGTGAAGTTCAGCTTCTTTTATCATTTTTTCGATTTCAGCATCTGTTAAACCAGATTTAGCTTCAATCCTAATTTGCTGTTGTTTACCTGTTGCAAGATCTTTAGCTGAAACATGTAATATTCCATTAGCATCTATATCGAAAGTAACCTCAATCTGTGGTATGCCTCTTGGAGCTGGTGGTATTCCAATAAGATCAAAATTACCAAGGAACTTATTGTCTCTGGCCATAGGTCTTTCACCCTGAAAAACTCTAATTGTGACAGCAGTTTGATTATCTTCAGCAGTTGAAAAGATCTGTGATTTTTTTGCTGGTATAGTTGTATTTCTTTCAATTATCTTTGTAAAAACACCACCTAAAGTTTCAATACCTAAAGATAGAGGTGTTACATCAAGTAAAAGTATATCTTTAACTTCGCCACCTAATACACCACCCTGAATAGCAGCACCAACTGCGACAACTTCATCAGGATTGATACCTTTATGAGGTTCTTTTCCAAAAAGATCCCTGACAATCTGTTGAACTTTTGGAATTCTTGTAGAACCACCAACTAAAATAACTTCATCAATTTCTGAAGCAGTTAGACCCGCATCTTTTAATGCAGCAAGAACAGGTCCTTTTGTTCTTTCAAAAAGATCATCACAAAGTTGTTCAAACTTTGCTCTTGTTAATTTTTTAGAAAGATGTTTTGGTCCATTTTGATCTGCAGTTATATAAGGAAGGTTTATTTCGGTTTCTAAAGAGATTGAAAGCTCAATTTTAGCTTTTTCAGAAGCTTCTTTTAATCTTTGTAATGCCATTTTATCTTTATGTAAATCTATACCTGTTTCGTTTTTAAACTCACTCATTAACCATTCCATTATTCTTTGATCAAAATCGTCGCCTCCTAAATGTGTATCTCCATTAGTCGACTTAACTTCAAATACACCATCACCAATCTCAAGAATTGAAATATCAAAAGTACCGCCACCAAGATCGTAAACAGCTATTTTTTCATTCTTTTTCTTGTCAAGTCCATATGCTAACGCAGCAGCTGTTGGTTCATTTATAATTCTTTCTACATTAAGACCTGCAATTCTACCTGCATCTTTTGTTGCCTGTCTTTGAGAATCATTAAAATAAGCTGGAACAGTTATTACAGCTCTAGTTATTTCTTCTCCAAGGTAATCTTCAGCAATTTTTTTCATCTTCATAAGAACTTTAGCAGAAATTTCTGGAGGTGAATAGAGTTTGCCTTTGATATCAACTCTTACGTCACCATTTGGCCCTTCAACAACTTTATATGGAACAGTCTTAAGTTCAGAAGTAACCTCTGAAAATTTTCTACCCATAAATCTTTTAATTGAGAAAATGGTATTTTCAGGGTTAGTAATCATCTGGTTTTTAGCGGGTTGACCTACTAAAATTTCACCATTATCAAGAAAACCAACGACAGAAGGTGTTGTCCTCATCCCCTGTTCATTTATAATAACGATGGGTTCACCACCTTCCATAATAGCTACACATGAATTGGTAGTACCAAGATCGATTCCAATAATTTTGTTACCCATAAATATTCTCCTTTTAATAATTAATTTTTATCTTGTCATTTATTATTAGTAACTTTGTTAATTATTATCATTTAAATCATCATTCTGAGATACTTTATTATTTAATCCTTCATCTTCAATATTTATTGTATTTTTATCTTTGGATTTTTTTTCATTTATATCATTTTTATCGTTATTTATATCTTCTTTCAAATCTAATTTATCTATACCTTTATCTTCTTCTTTATTTTTATCTTCCTTATTCTTATCTTTTTTTTCAACACCTTTTTTGACTACTACTTTTGCCGTTCTCAATACTCTTGAATCTATTTTATATCCTTTTTGCAGCACTTTAGAAACAATCATGCCTTCAATATCTGGATCTTCAGCAACTGAAATCGCCTCGTGAAAATGTGGATCAAATATTACATTTTCTTGTTCAATCTTTTCAAGATAATAGTTTTTTTCTAATATATTATGAAAAGACTTAATTACCATATTTAACCCTTCAAAAAAAGCTGTCTTTTTAATTTCATCAGAAGATGAATCTACTGCTCTATCTAAATCATCTAAAATAGGAATTAAATCTGAAATCAACTTTTGGTTTGAAAACTTAACCATATCTTTTTGTTCTTCTCTAACTCTTTTTTTGTAGTTTTCAAAATCTGCTTTTAATCTTATTAATAATTCCTTATTTTCTTCATTTTCTTTTTTAAGTTTTTCAATTAATTCATTTTTTTCTTCAATAGTTTGTTTTAATATCATAAGCTCTTCAATCGCATTATCCTCAATTTCATCTTTTAATTTGTTGTCTAAATTTGAACTGCTATTTTCCATATTAACTTCATTTACCACACCATCAATATTAGATTCAGAAAGATTTTTAACTTTATTTTTATCTGCCATCAACTCCCTCTCATTGATAAATATAATCAAATATAATATACATAAAACAAGGTAAATAAGTCAAGTATTTATAATAAATTCTATTGATTTTTTTTATTTTTAAAAAATTAGATTCTGAACAATTTCATTATAAAAGATAAATGCTGATTCCTCAATTGACAATCTATTTTTTTTAATTTTAATAAAATTTTTTTCTAAATATTTTGTTATTTCTTTTTCTTTTTCATTAAGTAAATCTATAAAGAATATATTTTTAAATTCATTTAAATCTATGCCATCTTTCATTCTTAATTTAAGCAATATATATTCATTCATCTTTTTTTTATTATCAATTATTTCATAACTTCTTTTTAATAATTTCATAGAAGATAAAAGGTAGTTTTTTAATTTATCATTTTGTTGCTCATCTGATATTATAAATTTATTAGAATCATTATCGAAATAGCTGCTAATAGTATTAGTAATTTCGCTATATTTTTCCCATACAGATAGATAATCTTTAATACAGGTATTTTGATATCTTAAATCAAAAATATAGCTATGTGCAGAAGATCCTATCCCAATATATGGTTTTAAATCCCAATATCTAAGATTGTGTTTGGAATATTTTCCTTCCTTAGAAAAATTTGATATTTCATAATGCTGAAAGTCTAATTTTTTTAAATATTCACATACTGTTAAATAATCTTCAACACTTTTAGCTTCAATTCTGTCCAATAAATTATTTTTTCTGTTTTTGTTTTTAGAAAAATTATCGTAATAAAGTTTATTATATAAAACAGTTCCTTCTGCAATAGTTAGAATATAAAATGAAAGATGATTTAATGATTTATATATTGAGGTTAAATTAACAATCTTTTTAAGTTCCTTTTTTATATTTAAAGACGGAATTCCTAAGATAAAGTCCAAAGAAACATTATCAAAATTTGATAAGACTATATTTATTGCTTCTATGGATTGTTTAAATGATGCATTCCTTCCTAAAAACAATAGCCCTTTTTCATCCAGAGCTTGTACTCCTAAAGATATTCTATTTATAGGATATTTTTTTATTATATTTATTTGATTTGTACTTGCGAATTGAGGGTTTAATTCAATAGTGGTTTCTTCAAGTTTTTCTAAAATATTATTTTTTGATTTTAAAAGATTATTAAAAAATGAATCCAAAAAATAATCTAAATAATAATTCCCAACTGAATTTGGTGTGCCTCCACCAAAATAGATTGTTTGAATATCATAAAACTCAAATAAAGGAGCATAAAAATTTAATTCATTTATAAGAGAATCAATATACTTTTTTATTAAATCTTCTGATATAATGATTTTTGGAATGGAATAAAAATCGCAATAATTGCATTTTTTATCACAAAAAGGAATATGAACATAAATTGATATAGTGTTTTTCATTTAATTTGAAAAAGCCATTTTAAATATATCTTTTTTAATTAAAAAAAAATTCATTTCATATTGATTTTACTTAATTTTTATCAATAAAGTTAATAGTTTTTATGATTTTTCCATATATTAAATCATGATTTACTATTCCAATTAATAATGAATCATCAAGTGAGTTTTTGCTTGTCGACACACAAAAATATTGATCTTTTCCAAGATAAATTGTCTGATCCTTATTATATAAAGAAGAAATGTTTTTTATTTTTTGCTGACCATTAATATATAATAAACCATCTTTAATTGAGATAATATCATATGGTAATCCAAGTATTTGATAAATATTATAAACTTCTTTATTTTTAATAAGATCAAACGATAAAATTTTAATCAATTGAGAGAAAAATATCTTTTGAGAACTTATAGTATTTAAATTAACTATGATATAATCACCTCTTTTTAACTCAAGATTTATGAAAAAAAGATTGGTTTGAACAAAAAAAATTGAATTATGTTTAAAATTAATTAATGGTTCGGCACTTCTCATCGGAGTGATAATCGTAAAAAAAATAGCCAATATTATAGAAAAGATAATATATTGATAGATAATCCATATTAGCAAAGGCGTATTTCTTTTACTCTTATAACTTTCAAAATCTCTTACATACATTCTCTTTTAACCTTATCAATATGACATTAAAATTATTATATTAATAAAAATTATGATATTAATAAATTTGATTCATCTAATTTCTAATTATAAATAAATAAAATTCAATAAAAAAATTAAAAATTATTGATAGAAATGCAATATATCTAAGGTTTTAATTTTAGATTTGATGAAATTTAAATTATATAATACTTCTATGGTATTTAAGTATTTTTCTACTGGAAGAACACCAATATTATTATTTTTACCCAATATTAATTGAAAAGTTGCATCTAGAACATCAGCCCAGAATTTTCTTTGATCAGGGTTGAGAGTACCGACCACCTTATATGCTATATCTAATGTCTCATTTTTATTATTATAGGAATATAGTATTGACTCATTTAGTGCTTTAATAAAATTAATAAAATATTCAGAATTTTTTTTCAGGTGATCTTCAGATGAAACAAAAGCACCGCCAACAAGATCTGAAAAATCTTTAATTTTCCATTCTGTAATGTTATAGCCATTATTTCTAAGTTGAATCGGTTCATTATTAATATAACAGGCAACAGCATCTACCTTTTTTGATACAAGAGATTGAATTTGAGTATAACCTATTTTTACAATTTCTACTTTATTTAATAGCTGATACTTATTCAAAAATAGTAAAGTTCCTATATAATTAGTGCCATAAAAATCTGGTAAACCGATCTTTTTACCAATTAAACTTTTGGGATCGTTATCATTTCCAAGTTTTACAATGGATATAGGGAAATCCTGATAGTATTGATAAAAAGCCTTTAATCCCATCTTTTTTTCTGCTGAGATAATTAGTTCGTCGGCATCAGTAAGTGCAAAATCTGCTTTTTCTGCCATCAAAAGGCCAAAAATATCTCTTCCAAATCCATAATCAATATTCAATTTCAAACCATATTTTTCAAATATCTTTTTTTCAATTCCAACATAAAGTGGCGCAAATTGAACATGAGGTATATAACCTATTAACATATTCATCTGATGAAAATTTTGAGAAAGACTAATTAAGTTAGAAGATAAGAATAAGAAAATTAAAAAAATAAGAGTTACTACTTTAAAATTAATGTTCTTTTTCACATTCGATAGATTTAAAAAAGAAAATTTTTTAAAAGACATATATTCCTCCAATAAAATAATTAAAGTATTTCTATAAATCTACTAATTTTTCCTCTTTGTTATTATCTTATAGATAAATGTTGCGAACCAAAAATATGATAATCCTAAAATAACAAGCCATATAAGTCCTACAAACATAAGTTCTGTATCAAAATTAGCTTTAGCTATTAAAATCAATGATCCAAGTCCAACTGAACCAGCTTGAAATTCTCCGACAACTGCACCTATAATAGAAAGAGTTATGGATACTTTTACTCCTGCAAATATATATAATAAAGAACCTGGAAGCTCAAATCTTAAAAATCTTTCTTTGAAATCTGGTTTATAAAATAAAATTAAGCCTTTATACTGCTTTTGAATCTGCGTAAAAGCTGTTATATTATTTATTAACATTGGGAAAAAGATTACAATAATTGAAATTATAATCTTTGGCAAAATAGAAAAACCAAACCAGAGTATTAAGAAAGGTACTAAAGCAATAGATGGTATGGCATTAAAAGCAATAAGATAAGGCATAACTATCTTATACATTGTTTTGCTTCTGCTTAGAAGATATCCAAATATTATCGATAAAATAAAAGCTAATAAAAAGCCTGATATAGATTCAATTATTGTTTGAAATAAATGAGGAAATATAGTACCATTTTTAATTGTATTAAAAAACCTTAAAAACATTGAAGATGGGGCGGGAAAAAAGTAGTCAGAAATATTAAATTTTCTTTTTATAATCTCTAAAATTAATAAAAACATTATTATTTCAAATGGGACAAGAAAATTAAAAATAATATTTTTTTGTAAATTATTTTCATTATTTTTCAAATTATTATTTTTATATTTTACTTCTATTTTACTTTTTTTTCTATGTTCTGGATCTGATTCTAACTTAAAATCAAGATTAAGAAAATTTTTATTTACTATTCTCTTCTTATTTGACTTTAAATTTTGTTTTAATTTAAAATCTTCATCATTTTCATTCTCCCAAATTTTAGAAACAAGATTTCGAATATTGTTTTCTGTTTCTTCCTCTTTTTCATTAAGTATAAAATAATCTACTTTTTCTTTATTTTTTATATTATCAAAAATATGAACTATTTTGGAAGGTTTATTTGAAAGTAGATAAATCCTATCTGATAAAAAACATGCTTCTTCTATTGAATGAGTAACCAGGACAACAGCCAATCTTCTAGAAAAACAGATATTTTTAAGAAGAACATTTAATTTTTCTCTAGTCAAAATATCTAATGAAGAAAAAGGTTCATCAAGTATTAAAAGCTCGGGTTCAGTTATAAGTGCTCTTGCTAATTCGACTCTTTTTTTCATTCCTCCCGATAGCTCTGAAGGATAAAAATTTTCAATATCATTAAGTCCAAGTTCACCTAAAATTTCTAATGCTTTTAATTTATCATCAGAAGTAATTTTTTTATTTTTAATTTCAACTGGAAGCAAAATATTTTGTAGTACATTAAGCCATGGAAGAAGAGAATCCTGTTGAAATACATATGAAATTTTCTTATATGAATTGTAAATAGAACCTTCTTGAGGACTTAAAATTCCAGCGATAATATTTAAAAGTGTAGTTTTACCACAACCAGATGGGCCTATAAAAGAAATAAATTCATTGTCAGAGCATTGCGAGTTAATATCAGATAAAATAAGATTATTATTATAAGAAAAAGAAAGATTTTCAATTTTTAACATGTTCTTCTCCCATCCAGACTTTACTGTCGGCTACGGAATTTCACCGTATCCACCTTAAATTAAGGGTTGTGGGCTATACCACCGGTCGGGAATTTCACCCTGCCTTGAAGAACTTATCTTCAGCGATCAACACTTCTTTAATTTATAAATAAAAAAAGTCAAGTTATTTTATAATCATTTACTTAATTTATTTTTATAAACTATTTTTTTAAATATTATTTTTGCAAAAGCTCATTAATTGCACTTATGAAATTTGAGGGATTTTCGGGTAATATGCCTTCAATTAATAAAGCTTCGTTATAAAACAACTCTGAAAACATAGGAATTTTAGGAGAATTCTGATCTACTTTATATGAAGCTTCAAGTTTTTTAAAAATAGGGTGATCGGGATTAATCTGTAAAATTTTTTCAGACTTTGGGAAATTTTTCCCATCAATTTCAGAAAGAACTTTTTCCATTTGTATTGAAAAACCATTTTGAGAAGATATAATGCATGATAGAGAATCTTTTAAATTGTTTGATAAAACTACCTTTGATATTTTACCAGAAAGATGTTTTTCTATTTGTTCGATTAGTGGTTTTAATTCCTGTTCACGTGTTTTTAATATTTCAGATGATTCTTCTTTATTATCTGCACGATTTAAAGCTTTTAATGGTTTATCCTTGTATGATGGAATATTCATTATCATAAACTCATCAATTTTATCAAGCAAGAATAATACTTCGTAACCTTTTTCTTTTATATTTTTAACCTGTGGATGATTTTCTAAAAGATTTCTATCTATACCAGAGATATAATAGATTTCTTTTTGATCATTTTTCATCCTGCTAACATATTCATCTAATGTTGTATACTTGATAGGATCATTTGTAGATTGGAAAATAAGTAAATCCTGAAGATATGTTCTTTCCTTAAGAAAATCATTATATATACCGCTTTTAATTATAGTCCCAAATTCATTCCACCAATTTTCATATTCCTCTCTTTTATCTTTCAACATTGAAAGTAAGGTATCGGTTATCTTCTTTTCTATATTCTTAGCAATTATTCTAAGCTGTCTATCATGTTGTAAAATTTCTCTAGAAATATTTAAAGAAAAATCAGGTGAGTCAACCAAACCTTTAACAAATCTATAATGATCTGGTAAAAGTTCTTTACAGGATTCCATAATAAAGATATTTTTGGAATACAACCTAAGACCTTTTTCATATTCCATTGACATTAAATTCAATGGTGCTTTTGAGGGTATAAATAATAAAGCTGTATATTCAATTAATCCCTCGGCTTTTGTATGTATTACTTCAATAGGTTTTACCCAATCATGAAAAGTTGTTTTATAAAACTCTTCATATTCTTCCTGCTTAATATCCTGCTTATCTTTCATCCAAAGAGGAGTCATAGAATTAAGAGTTTTTATTTCTCTTTTTTCCTTAGGTTTTTTTTGACCATTTTCTTCTGTATCCTCATATACAGTCATTTCCATCTTTATAGGATATCTTATGAAATCGGAATACTTTTTGACAAGTTCCTCTATCTTCCATTCCTCAAGGAAAATACTGTAGTTTTCACCTTCTTCTTTATTTTTATCATCATCTCTTAAATGAAGAATAACAGTTGTGCCTCTTATAGGTTTTTCATATTTCTCTATTGTATAAGTACCATCTCCTGTTGACTCCCATCTAACTCCTTCATTACTAAAAGCACTTTTTGTAAGCAAAACAACATTTTTTGCTACCATAAAAGAAGAATAAAAACCAACTCCAAATTGACCAATAAGTTCCATTTTTTGACTATCTGTTTTTGTTTTATCTTGAATATTTAATGACTCAAAAAAGTTTTTAGTACCAGAATGAGCTATTGTTCCAATATGTTGAATCACTTCATCATAAGTCATTCCTATACCATTGTCTATAATGGATATTGTTCTATTTTTTTTATCCAATTTAATTTCTATAAAGAATTCTTCATCTTGTGAAACAATTTCAGGTTTTGTCAAAGAAGCAAAACGAAGCTTATCTATTGCATCAGAAGCATTAGAAATCAATTCTCTTAAGAATATCTCCTTGTGAATATAAATAGAATGTATTACAAGATCAAGAAGTTGTTTGGTATATGCAGCAAATTCCTTAACTTCTTTATTAGCCATAATTACTCCTGAAAATTAATTGATTATATCAATTTTGATTTTTAAAAAGATAATAAAAAACTTATCAAAAGGCAATATAATTATTTATTCTTTAATATAATGGCAACCAATAGATTTTTTATTGTGAAGAGCCGAGTTAACTATAATTTGTGCAGAAATTACGGCATTTCTAAGTTCAATTATTTCTTTATTTAATTTTGATTCCTTATAGAATTGGAAAATCCTATGGGCATAATAATTTAAATCGGCTTGAGCTCTTTCAAGACCTTTTATAGTTCTTACAATACCTGCATAGTTCCACATAGTGGATTGTATAATATTAAAATCCTGTTTTATTAAAATAGGATCAAAATTTATAGTCTGAGAAGGTTCCTGCCAATCTGGAATATATTTAAATCTTTCTTTATCTATTTTAGTAAAAGATCTGACAAAATCTTCTTTTATATTTTTACTATAAATTACTGCTTCAAGCAATGAAGTGGAAGCAAGTCTATTTGCCCCATGAAGACCCGTACAACTTGATTCTCCCACAGCATATAAATTTTTAATATTAGTTCTTGAATTAAGATCAACTCGAATTCCACCACAAAAATAATGCGCGGCAGGTACAATTGGAATAGGTTCTTTAGTTATATCGATTCCTCCACTAAGGCAGGTCTTATAAATAGTTTGAAATCTTTCAGATAGTGGTACTTTTCCTTTATAAAAATTAGCAGCATCTAAAAGCATATATTCGCTTCCAACCCTTCTCATCTCCTCAAAAATTGCCCTTGCTACAATATCTCTTGAATCCAATTCTTCTTTTGGGGTATACCTTTTCATGAAAAATTCACCTTTAGGATTCAAAAGTTTTGCACCTTCTCCTCTTAAAGCTTCTGTAATTAAAAATCGTTTGATATCTCTATGATATAGAGAAGTTGGGTGAAATTGAATAAATTCAGCGTTTATTATATCAGCTCCTGCTCTATATGCCATACTTATTCCATCACCAATTGCAACTTCGGGATTTGTAGAATGAAGATACAAATTTCCAAGTCCACCAGTTGCAATAATAACTTTATGAGAAAGCATTTTCTTGACAATCGAATTTTTATTGTCAAAAACATATACCCCCAGGCTTTCTGGTTCTCTATACAATTCCTGGCAATCTTCTGAATGATGTTTGTTTGTTATAATATCTATTGCGGTATGATCTGCTAAAATTTTAAGACCAATTTTTTTTGCATATTCTGCTAAAGATTCTTGTATGCTTTTACCAGTTTGATCTTTATAGTGTAGAATTCTTCTATGGGAATGAGCTGCTTCTTCTGTATAGTCATAAGCACCTGATAAAGATTTATCAAATTTAACACCTATTTTATCAATTAAAAATTCAAAAACAAATTTAGGTCCATTATATGCTACAAAATTAACTGCTTCAATTGAATTATAATAAGCTCCAGCTTTAAGAATATCTTCTACCAATGATTTTGGGTCATCATCTTCATTAAAGGCAATTATTCCACCTTGAGCATAGTTGGTATTAGTTTCATTTAAATTTTCTACCTTTGTTATGACTACTGGTTCAAAACCAGCTTCTTTCAATAATATTCCAGTAGATAATCCTGCTATACCCGAACCAATTATTATTGCATCATATATCTCAAATTCATTCATTCTTTAAATCTCCATTTTTTAAAGTTTTACAATAAATATGATAATTATTCTTATCACCAAAAAATTTATTCGAAGTTTAATAAAATATTTAATAGAATATCTAATAAATAATGAAAAATTATCAGGAAATAAAGTATATCATTTTTATATTTGATTTTGTATCTAATTTATTGCCTTCTTACGAATTTTTTATTTCTTTTTCAGATATCTAATTAATATAAAATAATAGTTTCTTATTTTTTTATATTTTCATAAAATTTATATAAAAATTTTTATAAATTAAATATTAACTATGTACACCCAGTTATATTTATCTTGAATTTCTCCCCTTTGAATTGACAAAAGGATATTATAAAGTTTTGTTGTTATTGGCCCAGCACTTTTGCCATTATCATAAAATACAAATTCCTTATCTTTATATTTTATTTTTCCTATAGGAGTTATTACTGCAGCAGTTCCACAAGCACCAGCTTCTACAAACTGATCTAAAGAATCAATAGGAATCTTTGTTTCTTCAACTTTTAATTTGAGTTGATCTTCAGCTATTTGCATTAGAGAAAGTCTTGTAATACTCTGTAAAATAGAGTCTGATTTTGGGGTTAAAAATCTCCCATCTTTTGTTATTCCAAAAAAATTCGCTGCTCCTGCTTCTTCAATATATTTATTTTCCCTGGGATCTAAATAGATACAATCAGAATATCCTTCATCTATTGCTTTTTCATGAGGAAGAAGAGAAGCTGCATAATTTCCTCCAACCTTTACATTTCCAGTACCTTTAGGCGCGGCTCTATCAAATTCTGAGACTATCATAGATACAGGCTTAAAACCTTCTTTAAAATATGGTCCTACTGGAACTCCAAAAACATAAAATAGATATTCATTCGCGGGTTTAACTCCTAAATTTTCACCGATGCCAATTTCAAAAGGTCTTAAATAAAATGAAGCATCTACACCATATGGCGGAATCCATCTATAATTCGACTTAATTACTTTTTCTAAGGCATCTAAAAACTTATCTTCTTTTATTTCTGGCATCAATAGTCTTTTTGCGCTTAAATTAAGTCTTTTGCAATTCATATCGGGTCTAAATATAGCAATACTACCATTTTTTTGAGTAAAAGCTTTCAAGCCCTCAAAAGCGCCTTGTCCATAATGCAAAATAGGAGAGCCTTCATTTAAAATTAATTCATTTGACTCTATAAGATTTCCTTCATCCCAGATTCCATTTCTATAAAATGAAAGAAATCTATAATCTGTTTTGATATAAGAAAATTTAAGTTCATTCCAATTTAGATTCACTTTTTCTTTTATCATAAAATAGTCCCCTTTCTATTAAATTTTCAATTAATTATTTTTATTAAAATATTTAATATCAAGAGTTAATAAAGTCCTAATAACAAATCATTTTTAATATTATTATTTATAAAAAAATTTCTTATTATTTCACCAAACATATTATATGAAATAGGAATCAATTCTATGAGCATAATCTTTTTTCTATTTTTTGATGGGGTTTTTGATGTGCAATAGATATAATCTATTGTAAAATCATTTCCAATATCATTAATCTCTAAAGTCCAATTGTCTATTTCCAAAACTATTCTAATCTTTTGTCCCCTATTTTTTTTAAATAGATCTTTTTCATAAGTTGATAATTTTGAAATTTCAGTAACATTTTGAGGTTCAGCTTTTTCAATTAATTTATAAAAATAAGATAGGATATTATTTATTATAATTTTAGCTTTTATAGCTATATCTTCTGATACTCCATAACCACTTCTTGAAATAACTGAGCCATTTGTATTATTTATTAGAGAAAAATACAAGAATTCTTTAGAATAATCAGAAGTTGGAATAAGTTCGAATCTAAAAAGATAATTTTTAATTTCAGAATAAGTAGTTAGAATATAACTAATATTACCAGCTGAAGTTGAATTTACTTCTAAAGAGGTATCATTTATATCAATACCTTTAAAAAATGGATCTTCCTCCAATCCTTGATCTATTAGCGTTGAAGTATCATTTTGAAAAGAAAAAAGTGAAAGTACAAATATTAATAAAAATACTAATGAAATTAAAAAGGAAATTTTAGTTGGTTTCAATGTTTTATTTATTTTCATATGTATACCAACAAATAAATTAAATTTCTATTAAAAATATACAATATAACAATTAAAAAACAATAAAAATAAATAATTTGCTAAATTTAAAATTTATTATAAATATAAATCAATAGGAAAGATGGGGAATCTATTGTCTTTAGAACAGATTGTAAAAAATAAGTTATTTAATCTGATTGATAAAGAAAAACTTAATATTTTAAAATCTTATAATTTTACTTTTTTAAATTATGAAAAAGGTAGAATAATAATTGAAGAAAATGCTGTTCCTTCTGAACTTTATTTAATAATTAAAGGTTCTGTTTCAATTCTAAAGAAGCTACCAAATGGTGAATATATTGAAATTGCTCAAAGAAATGAAAATGATTATGTTGGTGAAATGGGTTTAATAGATGGTTCACTTCGAAGTGCTAGAGTAGTTTGTAAAGAAGATTGTGATTTAGTTGCAATAGGGAAAGAAGATTTTTTTTCAATTCTTGATAATTTTCCAGAAATAAAAGCCACTATTTCTAAAGAAATCTCAAGTAATCTAAGGAATTTACATGAAAAAACATTGAATGAGTATGAAAGAAATTTTCAATTATTAGAATTAAATAAGAAAATTTCAGATCAAAATAAAGAATTACAAGAACTTAATTTATTAAAAAATAATCTTATTCAAATGATTACTCATGATCTTAAGATGCCTTTAACTATAATTTCAGGATACACTTCATTATTATCAGAAAGACTTCTTAAAAAGCCCGAATCAGATATGATTCATTCTTTAGAAATAGCAATAAAACAAATGTTTGATATGATTGAAATGCTTTTAGAGTCGACAAAACTTGAAAACAACGAACTTAAATTAAGTATACAAAATCTAAATATTATACCTTATATAAAAGAAGTTATAGAACAGTTTCAATTTTTAGCTCAAGCAAAAGATCAAAAATTAAATTTAAAAATTAATGATAATGATTGTATTTGTAGTATTGATCCAGAAAAATTTAAAAGAATTATCGGTAACCTTTTATCTAATGCTATTAAATATTCTCCTTACTACTCAACCATTAATATTGTTGTTGAAAAAACATTAATTAATAATAAAAACTATATTAGAGTTTCGGTTATAGATAATGGTCCTGGAATAAATGAAGATGAACAAAAAAGACTATTTAGAAAATTTGAAAGACTTTCTAATAAACCAACTGCCGGAGAATTTTCAAGTGGTTTAGGATTATATATAGTTAAACAACTTGTTGAACTTCATAATGGCTTTTATGGTGTTAAAAGTAATAAAGAAGGTGGAAGTTGTTTTTTTGTTGAATTTCCTTCTATTTAATGATTTTAATTTTTTAATATTAAAAAGACTTTTATTTTTAATTTATTAATTAAAACTTTTAAAATTCATGTGATTGAATAACTAAAAAATATTAAAAAGCTTTTAGAAAAAAAAGATAGAATTAAATAAAGATAATTAATAATAAATTAATAATAAATTTTTAATAAAAAAGAAGGATAAAAATGAAAAAATGGAGCTTTTCAAAAAATTTTTTTATTCAAAACAGAATTAATTTAGCTAAACAGTTGTTACCTAATTCTTTAGCCATTTTAAATTCCAATGATTTACTTCCAACCAATGCCGATGGAACATATCCATTTATTCAAAATACTGATTTATTCTATCTTACAGGAATTAATCAGGAAGAGACTCTTCTTCTTCTTTATCCCGATCATCCAGATGAGAAATTTAGAGAGATATTATTTATAACTGAAACTAATCCACAGATAGAAACCTGGCATGGTAAAAAACTAAATAAAGATGAAGCAAAAGAACTATCTGGAATAGAATCAGTATATTGGACAAATGAACTTGATTCAATACTAAATTCCCTTGTTTTACGATCTGAAAATATTTATATCAATTTAAATGAACATTCGAGAGCTTCTATAGAAATTCAATCAAGAGATTATAGGTTTTTTATGGACCTGAAATCGAAGTATCCACTTCATAATTATAAACGACTTGCTCCACTAATTTACAACTTACGTATGATAAAAAGCTCAGAAGAAATTGAAAAACTAAAAGTTGCAATAGATATAACAGAAAAGGGATTTAGAAGAGTCTTAAGTCATTTAAAACCCGGAGTCTGGGAATATGAAGTTGAAGCTGAATTCGCATATGAATTCATCAAAAATGGAGCAAGATTTGCATATAATCCAATCATTGCAAGTGGTGCGGGAGCATGTGTTTTACACTATGAAAAAAATGATGAAATATGTAAAGATGGAGATCTACTTCTTCTTGATGTAGGAGCTTCTTTTGCATATTATAATGCTGATATGACAAGAACTATTCCAATAAATGGCAAATTCACTTCCCGACAAAAAGAAGTTTATAAATCTGTACTTAAGGTGATGAAAGATACAATTAATGAAATGAAACCAGGCAAAAAATTAAAAGAAATTCAACAATTTACAGAAAATGCCATAGGTGAACAACTTTTAAATCTTGGGCTTATGAATAAAGAAGAATATAATGATAATGATAAAAGAAAACAGATTGTAAAAAAATATTTTCCTCATGGAGTATCTCACTTTTTAGGACTCGACGTTCATGATGTTGGAGAATTAAATCCAACTTTAAAAAGCGGAATGGTATTTACCTGTGAACCTGGAATTTATATAAAAGAAGAAGGCATAGGTATAAGACTTGAAAATGATATTTTAATAACTGATGATGGTAATATTGATTTAATGGCTAAAATTCCTATTGAACCAGAAGAAATTGAAGATTTAATGAATAAAAAATAATTTATTATGAGATTCAACTATGGGAGTTGATAATAATAAACTTATTGAAATGGTTGAAAATCAAATCATCAGTCGTGGTATTAAAGACCCTAAAGTTATAAACGCCTTAAAAACGATTGATAGAAAATTTTTTGTTCCTTCAGCATTTGAGCAATATGCCTATGATGATTCTCCTATCTCAATAGGATTTGGGCAGACAATTTCTCAACCTTACATTGTCGCTTTGATGACAGAACTTTTAGAATTAAAAGGAAATGAAAGAGTTTTGGAGATTGGCACTGGCTCGGGTTATCAAACAGCTATTTTGGCAAGCATTGTTAAAGAAGTTTATACTGTAGAAAGAATAGTTGAACTTCTAAATAATGCTAAAAATATCCTTTCAAAACTGAATTTTAATAATATTAAGTTTTTCCATGCTAATGGCTTTCATGGTTTACCTGATTTTTCACCTTATGATAGAATAATTATTACTGCATCTCCAAGAAAAATCTCTCAGTCATTTATTAATCAACTTTCTCATGATGGCATTTTGGTTAGTCCAGAAGGGGATTTTATACAAAATCTAATAAGAATAAGAAAAAAAGATAACCAAATAATCAAAGAGGATATAATTCCAGTTAGATTTGTACCTTTAATAAGTGAAGAATAAGAGTAATAAATTTTAAAAGGGAACCCAACATTTACCTTAAGTTTTGTTATAACTTATTAAGGGTTGAAGGTAAAAATTAATATAATCAATTTTTTCTATAGACAACACTTGAAGTAGCTTGATTTGTTGGCATTATTGTAACTTCTGAAATCTGAACATGTGGCTTTGTATCACAAACCCATAAAATAACCTCTGCAATATCTTTTGCAGTTAATGCTTCGATTCCATCATATACCTTCTTGGCTTTATTAGTGTCACCTTTAAACCTTGTGATACTGAAGTTTGTTTCTACAAGACCTGGTTGAATATTTGTTACCTTTATTGGAGTATCTACCAGTTCGATTCTTAATCCTTCTGAAATTGTTCTAACAGCAGCTTTGGTAGCACAATATACAACACCATTTGAGTATGTCCATACCCCTGCAATCGAGCCGATATTAACTATGTGTCCCTTATTATTTTTTTTCATAAGTGGTAAAATTTTTTTTGTGATATATAAAAGACCTTTAATATTTGTATCAATCATAATTTCCCAGTCATTTATATCCTGTGTCTCTATATGTTCTAAACCTAAAGCAAGTCCTGCATTATTTATAAGAAAATCTAAATCATCCCAATATTTATCTATCTTTTCAAAAATATCGTTGATTTGATTCAGATTCCTAACATCCAATGAAAAAGCATCTACTCTAATATTATATTTTTTCCTCCAATCTTCTATTTCACCTTTGATTTTATCAATATTTCTTGAAAATATGAGTATATTAACTTCATTTTCTGCAAATAATTTTGCTGTTTCAAGACCTATACCACTTGATACCCCTGTTATTAATGCTTTTTTACCTTTTAACATATAAATTCCTCCTTTTTTAGTTTTAATTATTTTCAAACTAATTAAACCCAAATTCAAAATAACTTTATCAAGTTTTTTTCAAACCTTTTTATTTTCATAAATTTATTAAATAATAAACTTAATAATTTGATTTTTGCATTTTTAGTAATATATACAAAATATCTAAAAGATAAAGGATTTATATGGATGATAGAATAAGATATAAATGTGCTAAATGTAAAAAAGAGATTTTAGTTGCAAGTAATCAACCAGATCCTATTTGCTGTAATCAACCTATGTATATTGTACCTGATCAAAAATATCTTAAATTACATACTAAAAACAAAAATTTTAAGCAAATAAAAGGCAAAAATAGAAATTATGATGAAGAAAAATTAGT
>DAOOKC010000014.1:0-30797 GCA_035385485.1 Exilispira sp. | reverse complement strand
AGACCACCAAATTTCCACATTTCAAGTTTTGTAAGTCTTTTGTTAAGATCTTCAATTGTAACTTCCTGTGCGAAAATAGGAAGTGCAATTAAAAGGATAAGAGCAATAACTAAAAGAATTCTCTTCATAGAAATTTCCTCCGATATTTTCTTTTCTGCACATAACGTGCTTAATTTACAAATAATATCTTTTTTATTCTTGTCAAGAGATTTTTCATATTTTTTTAAATTTATTTTATAGAATTTAACAATTTAATCTATTTTATTTTGCCATTTTATTTTTTTTAAGCTATATTTTTATTAACAATAAAAGATATGATAGGAGTATTATTATGAACTTAAAATTAATCAAAAGATATAAATTAATCTTTATTTTAAATATTTTAATAATTTCAATTTTATTCTTAACAATTTTTCCTCAAATTCTTTTCGCTCAACAGATCACTTTTGGCTTTGATTACGGATTTTTACCTTTTCAGTACTCAAACTCATTTACCATCATAAAAAATAATACCTATTATTCTGTTTTTATATTTTTAGAACTTAAACTAAATGAAAATAGTTTTTTTTCTATAAATTATGAAAGATCTACTTTTAACATTTTTCAGCAAAACTCATTATCTTTTGGTTTTTCATATCTTAAAGACTTTTTAGCTTTTAAACAAAATATTAAAGTAAATTTTTCGGATGATTTTAAAAATCTTTTTCCATATTTTGAAAATCAAACTTCAATCTTATTAGACTTTTATCCAACCTTCTTTTTCTTTATAGGTTTAAATAATCCTTTGTATATCCAGCCAATCTTTTCCTCTTTAATACAGATTCCAAAAGATGATACATTTGAATTATTTAAACTAAAAAGTGAGATTGGTTTTTATATTTATCAACTTTCAATCGGTTTAGTTTTTGAATTTGATAAAATTTTATATAATTTTGATAATTCAGAAAATCCTGTTAAATATAATAGATTATTAACATATGATTTAGCATTAATGATAAAATATGTCCCAACATTTACTCTTTTTGGTTTTACTTTCGCATTGGGCTATTCATATAATGATTTGAATACTATTTTAAATCTACATTATCTTCATCAATACCTTTATGCCAAAGCAAAACTTATATTTAATATTGAACATTTTAGGATTGAACCTTCTTTTGGATATATCCTCTATTCTTTTTATTCCAGTAATATTACCGATATTTCTAAAATGGCAAGGTTATATGCAGCTTTGAATTTAAGTTATATCTTTTGACCTATTTTTTTGATATATATATTTCACATTTTTTGATAACAATATTTCCATCTTTATCTTTTTCAAAAACAAGTGGATCATTTTTTAATAAAATATACTCCATACTATCTTTTTTCTTTATTTTCAAATATTGCTTTATTACATTTACCTCTGCAACAAGATATTTTTCATTATTATAGATAACAGATGTACCAACATCGGGTAGGTTTTCCTTTGCTTCTTCATATTGCTGAGCCTCATAAGCAAGACAGCAAAGAAGCCTTCCACAATATCCCGAAATCTTCATGGTATTAAGTGGAGCATTCTGAACTTCAGCCATTTTAATGGAGATTGGTGTTAATTGATGTAAAAAGCGCCTGCAACAAAGTTGTTGACCGCAGATAAAAAGGCCATCTATCATCCTTGCTTCATCTCTAACACCGATCTGATGTAGTTCTATTCTTTTTCTATATTTTGCTGCAAGCTTTTTAACAAGTTCTCTAAAGTCAATTCTATGATCTGCAACAAAATCGAAAAGTATCTTCATCCCATCAAGAAAATAGTGAACTCCAACTGGTTTCATCTCATGTTCAAGTCCACATTCTTTTATCTCTTCTTTAAATACCAAGAATGCTTCTTTTGCCTTTTCTTCATTTTCTTTATATATTTTCAAATCTTCAGAATTCGCAATAGATATAAACCTTCCTTCTATTCTAATCTGCCTTTTTTTACTTACCTTATCAGATCCCGATTTTTCTTGGTTTTCTTTATTATCAAAAAAAACATTGCTTTCAATATTACTTTTATTTAAATTTTCTTTATCTTTTATATCTTTTCTATCTTCTTTAATTTCTTTATCTTCTTTATCTTCGTTATCATCACTAGTTGACATTATTTTTGTTTGCACTGATTGTAAATTCAAAATACCATTTGTTTCTGATAAACCATTACCATTTAAAAATTCCTGTGAATTTTCAATATTTTCAATATTTTCTTCAACAGTTGTTGCCTGGTATTTTAATATTTCATCAAACTCTTTATCATCAATATTTACAACCTTATTTAAATAGATTCCAAGATCTACACCATGTTTTGTCTCTAATTTAACAATTGCAGAAGGCGAAATCTGATAGTAGTTATTTGAATAAAAATCCATTATCGCCTTTGAATATAATAATCTACATCTATATAGGTACATATCTTTCCTTTTATTTTGTTATTTTTATTTATTTTTTTTATTGTTTTTCATTTATTTTATTTTTTTTATTTATTTTTTTATTGCTTTTTTATTTATTTTATTTTGTTCTTTATTTATTTTTTTTTATAATTTCTAATTTATTATTTTCTTATTTTTATCTTATTTTTATCTTAATTTTTATATTTTTATCTTATTATTTTTATCTTTTAATTTTTTATTTTAATTTTTTGATTTTTCATTTTTATTTTATTCTATTTTTAATTTTTTATCTTCTTTTTTATAACTTTATAAATTTTAATAATTTTATTTTTATTTTTTACACAGTTATCTTAAAAATCAATCCTTCTATTTCATCTATTAAAGATAAAATCTGACTTTGAGAAGATAAAAAACTTTCCATAAGAGCTACCAATCTTTTTTCGATTTCCAGTATTATATAATCTATTTCATCTTCCGAAAGTAAATCTTTCTTTTTATTAACTATTTTAATTTTATATGCTTTTCTTTCAACCAGGACTATGAATGAAGCTAAAAGCTCTTTATATTCCTGTAAATCCTCCTGCTTCCTTGAATTTTTAAATCTTTTTCCAACTTCATCTATTTTTAATGTAAGTGTTTCTGGTGGTTGGTTCTCATATTCAATAACTATATCTTCAATCCTTTTTTCAAAAAGGATCTCGTTAAAACTTTTTTCTTTATTTTTTAAGCTTGCTGATTTTTCAAGCTTTGTGCTTTTTTTCTGATCTTTTCCAGAAAATTTTTGAATTATATTGTAAATTGATGGTATCACTATCTAAACTCCATTTTTTTATCTAATTTTAATTAAAAAATATCTTTAATCTATTTTTTTACTTATTAAAGTTTCATTTATTTTATTAAAAATAAAATCTTTATTTCTTTCTATCCCATTTGAAAAAATTACTCTATATGTTTTTTTCTTAAAATTTTTATAATAAGAAAAGCTTTTTTCATAACCCAATAAGACTCTTTCTAAAAATTTATCCTCTCTTGATTCAAATCTATCATGCTTTTCTAAGGTAAATTTATCTTGATTTTTTTTATCTAAAAAATATTTGTCATTATAAAAATAGAAGATAAGGTCGGGCTCAATCATTGAAAATAGAAGATGGCCAAAGACTTTATCCATCTTTATCAATGTTTTTAAGCCTTCAAGTTCGGTTCTGTCTTTATATTCTCCATGTTTTACCTTTTGTATTGCGGGATAAACCTGATATGAAAAAGTAGAGAAATGAAATCTATCGACTATGACAATACTACCAATTTCCAATTCTTTTAATATTAACTGAAGAGTATGTTCAAGTCTATCCGAGATAAATAGAAAAAATTCTGTTAGATTTGACAAATGTAGATTTGCATCAAGTAAAATTTGTCGAACAGATTGTCCGACAATAGAATCGCCAGGTTCGAAAGTTGTTATTATGTTTTCGATCCCTTTTTTATTAAATTGCTCTTTTACTAAATTTAATTGTGTTGTTTTTCCACTTTTATCTATCCCTTCAAATACAACAAATAACCCTTTTTTAAGATTTTTCATAAATGATATTTTTTTACAGTTTGAGCTTGTTTTAATAAGATATTACTTTGATTTTATAACTTTAATAGTGCCATTTAATATTACACCTTCTTCAATTATTATCCTTGGTGCTTCTATTGACCCTTTAACATTTCCAGTAGAATATATCTTTATTAAGTTTTTTGCTTTTGCTATCCCTTCCCAGATACCTCCAATTTCAATAGCATCAGCTTCAATATTACAAAAAGCCTTACCTTTTTCACCTATTAAAACTTTAGATGTTGATTTAATGTTACCAGAAAACTCTCCATCTATTCTTAAAACATTATCAAGTTCAAAATCTCCTTTTAATTTGGTTGATTCTGAGATTATGTTTGAAACAATTGTTCCGCTATCAACTATGGGCATATAATTACTCCTCACCTTTTTTTCATGAATTAGTAAAAACTATACTTTTTATATATAAATTATATATAAAAAACTTAAAACTAAAATAAATCAAAATATAGATGCAGAAAATACTCGGGATTAACAAATTGTCCATTTATTCTAACTTCATAATGTAGATGTGGTCCTGTTACCTGTCCTGTAGAACCTTCTTTCCCAATTGATTGACCTTTTTTTACAACTTCTCCTGGTCTAACTAAAGACATCATAAGATGACCATATAGCGTTTCAACTCCTCTTGGATGTTCTATTACAACAGCTATACCATAACCTTCTCGCCAACCTGAAAATTTGACAATACCATCAGCTGTAGCACATATTAATGCTCCAGGAAATGAAGCGATATCTATTCCAGTATGGAACATTACACCACCAAGAACAGGATGTCTTCTAAAACCAAAACCCGAGGTAATAGACCCACTTCCATCTACAAAAGGCCATCTGGATGGAAATGTCTGAGCAAGTTCTTTTATAAATGGTTGTCTATTGTTATATTCCTTAAAAAGCAAGTAGAAAATTTCTGTTTCCTGCTTTATAAATGAAAGTTGCTCATAAGGATCCATTATCTTATCTTTTTCAATATCAGGTCCGCCAATAGCTGCTTGATTCCAATTTTTCTTACCAAGGAAAAAATAAGCCAGTTTTGTGCTTTCTGTCTTAGCTTGAACTAATTTTTCATAAATTTCATTTATCTGACCGATCATATCATCGTAATTGGCCCTATATTTCATATATTGAAGTTTGAAATGGGATAACTGGTCAACTGTTGAAGATAAGGTGGAAATAGAGATAAAAAAGACTATAAATAATAATGAAATGGTAATAATGAAAAATGCTATTGAAAAGATAGACATATGAACATTAAAAATCTTTTTTTGATTATGAGGAATAAGCATCAATGTTACTTTCTCATTCCCCTTTTTTATAAATTGTTTCCATCTGGTTGAAATAAACTCAAAAGTTCTTCGAAAAAATTTCTCGCAAGAACTAGCAAGTCTTTTTTCCCAATTCTTAAAACTTTTCATTCCATTTCCTTACCTTAAACTTAATTTAATAAACTATATTAAAAACTCTATATAAATACTTTTAATCAAAACCTTATAATATATATATTAAAAACCAATATTTTAACCCTAAAAAAGTTATTTTCATAAATTGTCTACACAAAATAATCTATGTCACAGTTATAGTAAAATATGATTAAAGTATATGCAACTAAAAATACATAAAATTTTATTTTTTTAAATTTATTTTTTTAATATTTTTTATTTTTCAATTCTTTATTTATAATTAATTCTTCCCTTATAATTTTTCTTTTTTAAGCAAAATTAAACTTACTCTTTTATATCTTTACTTTTAACAAAATATATATAACTTTTTTTTACCTTCTATCTTTTAATTCAAAATTTTTTTTAATAAAAGGAATATTAATAATGTATATTGACTCCCATTGCCATTTAGATTTAATATATAGCTCTATCATAAATATAAATAATATTTTGCAAAATGCAACTTTATTTCAAATTTCTAAAATAGTTCAGGTTAGCGCATCTTTGAAAGACTTCAAAGATTTTTTCCCAATTTTAATAGATACTCTTTACCAAACAAAATTAAAAAAAAATTTACTCGAACTTTTTTTTACTTTTGGTGCATCTCCAAATGATCTTTGTGAAGAAAATTATGATTTTGAAAAATTATTTGAATTTTATAAATCTATTTTATATAAAGATAAGTCTACTTTTTACAAAGACAATTTGATATCATATAAAGATAAATCTATTTTTTACAAAAACAATTCGATATCATATAAAGATAAATCAATTTCATATAAAGATAAAAGTTTGGATGATTTTATAAAAGAAAGAAGACTTATAGCAATAGGTGAAATTGGACTTGATTATTTCCATAATTTTTTTGAAAAGGATAAACAAAAAATTGCTTTTGAAAACCAACTTCAACTTGCCATAAATCTAAAACTACCCGTCATGCTTCATATTAGGGATGCATTTGATGATGCAATCGCTATATTAAAAAATTTCGAACTGGATAATATCATATTTCACTGTTATAGTGGTGATACAAAAACAACAGAAATAATACTTAATACTTTTGACAAAAGCTACTTTTCTTTTGCTGGAAATATAACCTATAAAAAACTTGAGAACCTAAGACAATCTCTTTTAATAATTCCAAAAGATAGAATATTGATAGAAACAGATTCACCTTTTTTAGCTCCTTTATCAAAAAGAGGAAAAGAAAATTTACCTTGGTTTATAATTGAAACTTATAGTTTTATTGCTAATTTATTAAACATAGAAGAAAATCAACTTATAAAAATAATAAATACCAATTTTAATAATGCCTTTAAATTAGAAAATAATTAAAGAAAATATTGCTCCTTTATTAGAAATGGCATTTACTTTTAAGCTTTAAATTAGACAATAATTAAAAAAATTTAAAACTAATTTTAATGATTGAATTGGCGATTCTTTCTTTAATTTCTTTAAATTAAAAATATTTAAAAAAAATATTTAATAGTAAAAAATTTTAATGATTTTATCAAAAAACAGATATGAAAACATTATTTCAGCCCCGATAGCAGGTTATACAAACTGGCCACTTAGAAGAATTTTTGCCCGATATAATGCTTATAGAATTTTTTCAGAGATGGTTCATGTAAGGGAGATTTTTCATAAGGAATTTTTTGAATTTCCTTTTTTAAATATTAACTATAGATTTACCATTCAACTTTTTGGCTCGTTTGAAGATGATTTTAATCTGGCTATAGAAAAAGTAAAAAAATATTGTGATAATATTGACATAAACTGTGGATGCCCTGCAAAAAAAGTGATAAAAGCAGGAGGAGGATCTTTCTGGTTAAAAGATATAGATAGATTTTCCAAAAAAATATATCAGATTTCCGAGTCATACCCTAATAAAATAAGTGTAAAAATAAGACTTGGCTTTTCAAAACCTCAAATAAACGAAATTCTCGATTCAATTAAAGATGCGAAGTTAGCATTTATAACAATACATATGAGAACAGCAGATATGCTTTTTTCAGGTAAGGCTCTATATCAATATGCTGAAATTTTAAATAACTATAAACTACCTATAGTATTAAATGGTGATATTACAGATCCAATATTTGCGAAAAATATTCTTGATAGTTATAATTGCAGCGGTATAATGATTGGAAGAGCCGCTTTGTCTGATCCTTCAATATTTCAAAGGATAAAAGAATATATAAATGAAGGCAAAATCAAGAAAACTTGCATTAATAATAAAATAGATAACTGTATCCTTTATATTGATAATCTATTATTATATTTTAAAATCTTTTCTCTGGCACTAGAAAAAAATAATTTAGACAATTTTCAATTTCATGAAGATTCTCTCAAAACAGATAATAATTTTGAAATAATTGATGATAATTTTGAAATAGTAAAGAAAGTAGATGATCAATCAATAAAAAAATTTATAAGAAGCAATATTGTTGAAAGTAGAAAAATTCTTTTTGCTCTTTCTAAAAAAATCCCTTTTTCAAACAAACTTAAAGAAAATATTTTGAAGATTAATAGTATAGATGAATTAAAAGAATTAAAAAATTATCTTATTTCACTAAAAAACGATTAAATATCGATAATGTCCGGTAGTTTCAAGAATTGTGTGTAAATAAAATTAATATAAAAAAAATTTAAATAATAAATAAATGTTAAAATTTAAAATAAATAAATTTTAAAATTTGAAATATAGAACTAAAATTTAAATAGTAAAGATCTGAAAACTTGCATTGAATTTTTCTTTATCTACTGGCTCTGACAAATACTCTTCTACTCCTAAAGTATAAAGTTTTGCCTTAATATGACTATTCATATTTTTGTCTATTGCTATTATTGGAACAAGTTTCAATTTTTCATGGGTTTTTATCCTTCCGACAATATCATAAATAATTTCTTCAGAAGTATCCCCAATATATAAAATTATTAAAGAAGCCGATGGTAAGGCATCACATTTTAATACAAAATCAGGCACTGACATTATTTCAACATCAAATAAATCGTAATTTATATATTCAAGAGCATCCTTCCATCCAACAACATAAATTTTCTTTTCAGCATTTACAATATTTGATTTTTCCTGCAATCTCTTTTTCAAATCTTTTGGTATTGTAAAATAAAATGTCGAACCTTTATTCTTTCCTTCACTTTCAGCCCATGCATTTCCTTGATGAATTCTTGCAATATTTTTAACTATTGATAGCCCAAGCCCTTTTCCACCTGCCATAAACTCATATTCTCCAGAAAAATAATGAGAAGAATCCTGAATCGTAAAGAACTTATCAAAGATTCTTTCAAGATATTGTTTTTCAATACCAATACCTGTATCCCTGACATAAATTTTATACTGGGCAAAATCTTCAACAACACCTAAAGTAATAGAACCTAAATCGGGAGTATATTTTATTGCATTAGTTATAAGATTATTGATTGCCTGCGATAAAAGCGTGGTTTCCACTGAAACAATTGGATTTGTAACATGTGATTCAAAATTATATGATAGCTTTCTTTCGGCAAATTTAGTCGAATACTGATCAAAAATTGTTTTTAAAAAGTCTATTATATTTACTTCAGTTAAAGTTGTAGAAGAAACACCATCTTTTAAGTTTGCAAAATTTGTGATATCCTCGATTGTTGTTATAAGTCTATTTATGTTTATTTGAAGAACCTTTATTATCTCTTCAAGTTTTGGATTTAGTTCACCAAAAGCACCATCTGCAATCAAATCTATAAAACCTTTTACCACAACTACTGGTGTTCTTAACTCATGTGAGGAAATAGCAACAAAATTTTCCTCCATCTTATTTAGTAAAATAAGTTTCTGGTTTACTTCCTGAATAATCTTTAGGGTATTTTCAAGTTCTCTATTTGATTTTTCCAGCTCTTCATATTTAATAAGAAGTTTATCTATCAATTCTCTTGAATATTGTCTTAAATATTTTACCTCAGTACCTTGTTCAAGCTTTTCATTTTTTCCACTTATAAAATCATTTATCTTTTTTAAAAAAGTTGAATCTATTGGTTTTGGAATAAAACCATCACAACCTGCTGCTAAAGCTTTTTCTCTTCCTCCTTCTCCTACTTCAGCAGTTATCGCAATTATTTTAATTTTATCGAAATTTGGTATTGACCTTATTTTAGTTGTTACATCAAGCCCTGAAAGATCTGGAAGATTTATATCCATTAATATTAAATCTGGTTGAATCTCTTTAGCTTTTTCAATACCTTCAAATCCTGTTTTTGCCTCATAAAAAGCGAAATTATTTGCTTCAAGTATCTTTTTGACAAGAAGAAGATTATATTGATTGTCTTCAATATACAATACTTTGATTTTCTTTTCCATTTTCTCTAACTTTTCTCTCTAACTTTATCTTTTATTTTAGTTAATTTATAATTTAATTGACTTATAAATATTTTTTTTTATTAATTTTATTTATTTTTTTCAGTTTATTAATCTTTAGTATTATACTAACTTAATTTCATTTTTTTTCAATTCATTTAATCAACTTTGAATATACAAATTCATATATAATATTTTGATCTGCGGGTGATATTTTTACAAATCTGCCATGCATATAATATTTTTGTCCTACTTTTTCATATCTAACAATTTCGGCTATTGCTTTAATATTTTGTCTTCCAATAAAGATTGAGATTTTTATATATTTTTTCAGCCCAATTTTATTATTTACTTCAATGGCAAATCCACCTCCACCTATATCAAAAACAGTACCATCATATTCTGGCGGAACAACTTTCATAGTCTTTTTCCCGCTTGAATCTTCCTGAATTTCAACTAATGAATAAGTTGAATAAAACCGGCATTCTTTTCTAAGATATTTTCTTTTTTGATATCTTAATAGGATATCTGAATGTCTTATCAATAAACCCTTAATTGTGGTTTCATTTACTTCATCTTCTATATATGTTTCAAAGGAATATCCCGCATCATTTTCCCTCCAGAAATAAACTGTTACCGGCATTTTCCAGCTTTTCGGTTCTTTTTCAATTTTTGGCTTTTTAACAACAAATCCTCTATCTAATGAAGCTATAACCTCAGTAAAAAAATAACCAAGATCATTTATATAAATTCTTACTCTTTTGCCAACATTTAGGTCTTTTGATGATACACTTTTTTTCATATCCTTAAAATAGTTATCAAGATTTGATAATAAAAAATATAATCTATTTTTAGTTATAGTTAAATCAAAATTGTTAGAACTTTTATCTCTACCTTTTAATATGGAAATTGCCTTAATAAGAAAAGTTTCGAAGTTTTGCTTGGACGCAAAAAGAAGGACGGGGGATTTTATTGGGACAAAATCAAGAACATTTAAAATAGCCTCAATATCATTTTTAGGTATTCCTCTAACTAATGCAGCCTCTTCAAACATCTTATGTTCTTTACTTTTAGTTTTTAAAAATCTATTGAAATACCCTTTTCGATTAAAATATAAGAATAAAAACACTAAAACAGCTATTAATAAAAGAGCAATAAATATACCTGTTCCGCTAGTTTTATTACTGGTTCCAACTGTAACAGATTTTCGAATTGTTAAAATTTCTTCCTGCAGCATTATTATTCCTCGATATATGTTTTAATTTTAATTTCAATTTTAATTTTTAATTTATAGTTTAATTTATTTATTTTATTTTATTTATTTTATTCTTAATTTTTAATTGACGATCTCTTCTTGATATCTAATTATATCAAGGCTACTATATAAAAGAGCTAAAAATAAAGGTCCCAGTAATACACCATTATAACCAAAAGAGATTATACCACCTATAATAGAAAAAAATAAAAGAAGAGGATGTATCTTTATTTTAGAAGAAATAATTTTTGGCCTTATAAAATTATCAACAGTTGAAACAAAAAAACCACTTAATATCGCAAAAATGATTCCTTTAATTGCTGATTGAGTCAATCCTACTATAATTGAAATTGGTAGCCATATGACTGTTGGACCTAACATAGGTATAAATGAAGCAATAAAAGTTAAAAAAGAAAAAAGAAAAGGATTTGGATACTTAAAAATAGTCAAAATAATAAAAAATATAATTGATTGATAAAGCCCTATTATCAAATAACCTTTAATAATTATATTCATTACCAGAGAAAATTTATTGGTAAATTCATCAATATACTTATTTTCTATAGGAAGAATATCTTTAAAATATTTTATAAGAATATCCCCATCTGTTAAAATAAAGTATATAGTTATTATTAAATAAAATAAACCGATAATACCATTAATTATTTTAGAAATTGTGGAAGTTAATATTGGAGTTATTTCAAAACTTTTTGATTTAATTATTTTTACCAATTCATCTATCAGGTTAAAATTTATGGTAATACCAGTTAGCTTATATATTATTTGCTCAATTAAACTATTAAATTTATCAAACGAAATAAAATTGGGATTTTCTATCAAAGAATCTATCCATATAGAAAATTGTTTAAACTCTAAAGTTATTCTATAAATAAAATAAAAAATAGGGATCACAATTATAAATATAATCAAAATAGAAAAAATTGCTGCAAGAATTTTTTGAATAATTGAATAATATTTTATTTTATTAAATTTCTTAATAATCCTGTTATATAAAGGTCTTATAATTAATGATAGGAAGATTGCCCATAGAATTACGGACAAAAATGGTTTAAATATCAAAAAAACAAGTATAAATAAGATAATGGTTAAAATTAAGAGAAAAATTGTTCTAATCTGTTTGGATGTCATTTCTTTACAAATATAAAAATTAAAATAACTTATCAAAAATAAAGATTATTAAAAATCTTTATTATAATTTCGGTTGAAATAGTATTATGAATTTAAAAATTTATGAAAAAATAATGCTTTCAAATTTCAGTACTTTTAAAATTGGTGGCAAAGCAAGATTTTTGGCTATACCAGAAGATATAAATCAAATTTTTGAGGCAGTTGATTTTTGTAAAAAAAGAAGTTTAAAACCATTCTTCTTTGGATCAGGTGCAAACATTTTATTCCCCGATAAGCCCGAAGATGATATTTTTTTTATAAGTTTAAAATATTTTAAAGATTTTGAAATTGAAAATGATAAAATAATACTTTCATCTGGATTTCCATTAACCTTAATCCCATTTTTATTTTCTTCACTTGCAAATATTGATAATCTTTTCTTTCTTTATCTTCTTCCAGGAACTGTAGGTGCTGCGACTTATATAAATGTTAGATATGATAAATATGATTTTGGTCCATTCATATCCAAAATAATATATCTTGATATTGATGATTTAAAAATAAAAGAAATAGATGGATCTTTAGCAGAATTTTCATATAAATATTCGATTTTTCAAAAGAAGAATTGGATAATTTTAAAAGTTGTCTTTGATATCAATATTTTAAGTAAAAACTATGAGAAAACTGAACAAAAAGATAAATACGGTAAATTAAAAGAATTTATTATGAGAAAAATTATATTGGAAAACCAAAGAATATCAAGGAAAGCAACAGAAATAGAATCAGATATTAAAAAATTTTATAAAATATTTGGGCTGAAATATATTAAGAAATATTTGAAAAGAAGCTTTGACTTTATAGATAGTGAAACTTTTTCTCAAATGAAAAAGATTGAAGATTATAGATTATCTAAATTCCATTTTAGTTATCCAAGTTGTGGGTCTGTTTTTAAAAACAATTATAGTTTTGGGGTCCCTACAGGTGCTCTTGTCGATAGATTAGGACTTAAAGGATTAAAACATAATGATGCTCAAATAGCCCCTTATCATGGAAATATTATAATAAATACGGCTAATGCAAAGGCTAAAGATGTTCTTTATTTAATAGAATTTGTCCAGGAAAAGATATATAAGAATTTTGGATTTGTTCCAGAGCCCGAGATAATATTATTTAGAAGATAAAATTTAAAGGTTGTTCTTATGATTATTCTTTTAGATATTGGTAATACAAGAATTAAATTAGGTTTAACCAGGTTAGAAAGTGATGATTTTCAGCAAATCAAGTCTTTTAAAAATACTAACCTATTTTTAAAATATATAAAAACAATATCCACAAAATATGATATTCAACATCTTGTTTATTCATCTGTTAGAGGCAAAGAGACTGAAAATATTATTCAAAAATTAAATCAAATTTTAAATTCTAAAAGCTTTGAGTCTAACTTTATCCATAAAAATAATAAAAAGAATAGTCTTAAGGAAATTCTTATTCATAGGATAAATTATGATAAAAAATATGGTTTTGATTTCTACTATGAACCAATAAAATCATATGGTGATGATAGACTGGCTTTATTATTCTATCTATCTGAAAAATATCCTTTAGATTCAATATTTGCGATAGATAGTGGAACAGCTTTAACCATCGATACTATGTATAAAAAAAATTATGAGGGAGGAGCCATCTTCCCAGGTATTAATCTTTCGATAAAATCATTATTTTATAAAACAAAACAACTTCCATTAGTTAATGAAAATGATTTAAATAATCCTTATAATATTGATTTAATCAATAACCAAATATTCGGATATTCTACAAAAGAATGTATTTTATCAGGAATCTATAATTCATATAAAGGATTTATAATTTATAGTTATAAAAAATTTATAGAAAAAATTGAGAAAAAATATCAATTAAAAGGCTTACTTCCAAAAATATTGATTACAGGCGGTGATGCTAATCTTATTTTTAATCTTATTAAAAGCATTGAATGCCAAATTGGAGCAAAAAATAATACAGTAGATAATATAACAGATAAAATAAAAGATAATACAACAAATAATATAGCAAATAATTCAAAAAATAATACAATAAATAATCCAACAAACAATACAACAAATAATACAATACCTAAAATAGCAAATAAAATAGCAAGTAATATAACAAATAATATAGCTGATAATTTAACAAATAATAAAACCAATAATTCAAATTATTTAAATTTCAATGAAATAGATTCGGGCAATATTGAAAATGGAAAAGATAAAATAGAAATTATAATAGAAGAAAATGCTGTATTATTAGGATTAAAATCTTACCTTAAATTAATTCTTAAAAATTACTTTAGTTAATCGATAATCATTAAAAGATTATAATTTGGAATTCGTATGAAAAGATTTTCAATAATTTTAATTATATTCTCTCTTATTCTATTTTTCTCCTGCTCAGAAGAACAGCAGTGTGTAAATGTAATAAACAAATATATATCCTATTCAAAATCAGCGAAATTTGATAAGATTTATAACAATCTATTGACCGGTCCAGCTCTTGAATCATTTTCAAGGTTCGCAAAAGAATTGGCATCAAAAAAAGATGATCAACAATTTAATGTTGTTGTTGATACTTTTAGAAAAATTAAAGGAATAAAGGTTCTTGCAGTTGAAAAATTTGAAAATGATGAAATAGCAATAAAGTTTCAGATGATAAGAAAAGATGGTGTTATAGAAGATACACCATGGTGGAGATTTAAAAAAATAGATGGAAAAATGAAGATAATGAAATTTTCAAAACATTAGAAAAATGAGATTAAAACTACCTTTTATAGTCTTTTTGGCATTAATAATAATTTGTAGTATTTCTTTTAGCTTTACAATTTTTCAGATAGATAAACTTGAAAATATTCCTATAACAGGTTACTTTATAAACCCAAATCAATATCTTTCATTTTTCCCCGATAAATTCAACAAGACTTTTTCAACTGAAGAAATAGAGAAAAAGATAGAAGAAAACCAGCAAACAATAGCAAATCTACTTCTTAACGGTATTTCTTTTAAACATAAAAGGAGCATGAGAACAAAAGGGTTTGAAACATCAACAGAATTTCAAAAAGAATTTATAAATTATATTTTACAACCATATTCAATTTCTTCAGAAAATGGTTTTTATATTTCAAAAACATCTTTAATCAAAGTCACAGATTACATCAGAAAGAAGGTAAAAAGAATTACAGAGGTAAATGGAATTTTAACTCAGGGTGAAGCAAATTTATCCTTTTTCGACAAATTAAACTCAATAGATAGTATAACTAACGAAGTTTTATTTGAAGCTGTGAAAGATTGTATTTTAAATGCAGCAATTAAAACTTATGGTAATAATTATATCTTTGAAATAAATGGTTATTTCAATCTTGTTGAGCCACCATTGTATAGATTCAGCAATTCTTTAATATATGTTAGAATCAAAGGATATGTAATTTTTTATTCTTTTACAAGATAATTTAAGTCAAAAGTTAAATCAAATCCTATCAGAAACTTAAAATTACTTGATAAATCGGTATATATTTTATATTCGAATTTAGAATAAATAGAAAAGTTAAATAACCAGATTGGCATATTAAGACTAAGATATAAGTAATGAAGACTATAATCTGTTGAAGCATCTCGATTATAATAGGCATAACTTATATAAAAATATGAATATTTTGCAAAACGATATTTGACATTCGCCCCTACCTTAAAAAATGAATAGTCGGGATGAGTTGAAATATAGTCACTACTTTTAAAACCAAATATCAGATTTATTATTAAAGAAGGAAATGTTTTGATTCTAATATAATTATATAAACACCAAACATTCTTATCTAAATCATTATTATCAAAATCATATGATGCATAATAACCTTCAGCAATATAAAATATACCTTTATAAATTTCCTGGGTAATTTTCGCATATACTTTTGTTATGGTATATTCCAGCCATTCTTCATCATCCTCTTCATTTAAAAGTGAGCCATAATCACCGCCTATAGAAAAAGATGGTAATGATGGGAAAAATCCAGTTTGAGCCATAGTCGGATTTGAATAGAAAAATAATAAAAAGAAGGATAAAAAAAATAAAATTATAAAAAAAAGATTTTGTCTTTTCCTCATACCAAAATCCTTAAAAAATCTTTATCATCATAAATGCTGATTCTTGATTTTCATAATAGTTTTCGATTAATTTAGCTTTAAAAAATCCTTTTTTTTCATAAAAAGCTATTGCATTTTTATTTCCTTCTCTTACCTCAAGATAGACAATTTTCGATCCATTCTTTTTCATGTTATAAAACATATCTTTTATTAAAGCTGAACCTATCCCCATGTTTTGAAATTCGGGATGAACACCTATTTTTAGTAAATGACATATATTTTTTCTATTTTTGGAATCTTTTTCATATCTAAAAATTGCATAACCAATTATAAAACTTTTTATCTTTACAACTTTAAATGAACTTACAGAGTAAAAAAAGTCAAAATCAAATAAATGCCATGGATATTCAAATATAATAGATTCAAGATTATTAATCTGCTCTAATTCATTTTGCAAAACATTTGTAACTTTAATCTTTTTTGAGAAAACTTTTGGAATTTGAAGGATATCTATTTCATGGGCTAAATTGATCAAAGATTCTTTTTTTTTCTGCATCATTATTATTATAATCCCAATTCAAATTTTATCAAAATATTAATCAATTTTAAAAAAATAAATTTACTTTTATTTTATTTAATTTGCATTTTAAATCTTAAATAATTAACAGAAAATACGATAAAAACTAATTATAAAGAATTTAAATTTCAAGTAAAAAATAGGGACTTTTCCTATTTTGACAAAGAAAAGTCCCTGAAATTGCTTATTAGAATTAAATAAAATGCACCAATTAAAAAATTAAATAAAATACTTTTATAAAATAATTTAATCTTTATCTGGAATTGATCTTGGAATTTCAAAATCAAGCATAGATAGAAGACCTGCTTTTTCACTATAATATACAGCAGGAATCATATTAACTGCAGTAGCTATAGTCCCTTTTCCGCCAGGTATTTCAGGTTTATTTGCGAAATGAATTTCTGGATCACCATATATATTTATATAATCACCTGTTTCAACACCTTCAAGATGTGGATGAATCTGCTGGGGGTGGATTAATTTAATCTTCTCATTTCCCTTTGAATCATAGCCAATACCGATATGTTTGCATCCCGCTACCATTCCTGGTTGAACTTTTACAACGGGCGTCTCTCTATAGACTTTAGAGATTATCGGTTCTCTTGTTTGTTCTATTCTTGTAATTTCCCAACCAAGTGCATCGGCTATCATTCGAATGGACTCTGGAAAACCTATATGACCAACAATAGTTCCTTTTTTAATACCTTCGTTAAATTGCTCAACAGTTGTTCCGACTCCCTGAGTTTCCATTACTGTTTTTCCAAATGGAGAAAGGTCATTGACTCTCATTGCCTCAATTCTATCTACCTTTATGCAAGCTCCTGTTAGCATAACAATTAAACTATCTAAAACAAATCCAGGATTTATTCCAGTTCCAAGAATTACAGTAGAATTTTCACTTGCTATTTCATCAAGTTTTTCCGCAAGTTCTGGTTGCTGCTGCCATGCATAAGCCATTTCTTCGGCAATTGTTATGCAATCAACTCCTTTTTCTGCGATAAACTTCAAATCATCAAAGACTTCTTTTACAAAAGATTTTGTTGCATGAAGAACAATATCGCATTTTTCTGCATTAATAATCTCATCTGGTTCTGAATAGACAGGAACACCAATCTTACCAATACCTAAGAATTCCCCGATATCCTTAAATCCAGCAGCAGCAGCTCTTTTTGAAATGACTCCAACAAGTTCAATATCCTTTTTATGAAGCATCATCTTTATCATGCCACTGCCCATGGCTCCAGTTCCCCACTGAACAACTCTGATTTTATCACCTTCGTGTTGATCTTCGTAAATATCATGAAGATTTCCCATATTATCCTCCAAATTATTTAAATTAAGTTTTTTTTGCTAACTTTTACTTATTTTAATCATTAATTTTCTTATGGCAAGTTTTTTTATAAATTTACTTAAATTTAAAAAATGTTTTATTTACAAAAACTTCATATTATTAAACAAAAAATAAATTGATTTAATGGTTATAAAATGAAAGATTTTCATATTCATTCATCTTTCTCTTTTGATAGTTCAACTCAAATAGAAAAATATATTGATATTGCCATTAAAAATAATTTTGAGGCCATCTGCTTTACTGAACATGATGAAATTTTACAAACTGATCAGATTTTTAAAAATTATATTCAAAATATTCAAAAAAAACTTTATATTAATAATCTACAAATATTTTCTGGAATAGAATTAGATATAATTAATATAAATTTTTTGAAAAAAGAGATCTATGATCAACTTGATTTTATTTTATGTTCTTTTCATCAAAATTTTAAGACACCAGTAGAATATTACATTAATCTTTATAAATTATTATTAGATAATAATAATTTTAATAAAATAGACTGCATTGCACATATAGATTTCCCTTTAAGATACTCTGTTTTTGCCTCTTCATTTTTCGAGCAATTTGAAGAGGTCGCTTTTTTCTATCTAGAAAGAATTTTACAAATTTTAGTTGAAAACAAAATATCACTAGAGATTAATGCTGAGAATTTTCTTTCTCCCTATAAAGATATTGCATTTAGATTCTGGAAAAAACTTATTCAAATTTACAGAAGAAAAAATGGATATCTTTTTACTTTTGGTTCTGATTCACATAGTATAGATGATTTTATTAACACAATCAATAATAGAAATGAAATTTTATCAGAACTTGAATTAAATGAAAATGATTTTGTTAGCTATAAAAATCATAAAATAACCCAATAAATTTTAAAATTAACCGAAATAATAATATAGAAAAATCAAATAAAAATCTAAAAAATAAGGTATTTTAATGAGTGGAAAATTTGAAAATTTTGATAATAACGAAAAATTTCAAGAAAATCAGCAAAAAAGAAGAAAAAATTATGATAACCAGCTTCAAACCTTGAAAATAATTGCAATTATCTTTATTTTAATTTTATCTGTAGCTATTTCTATATATCTTGTTGTCTCATATTTTCAAAATAACAAACTTTCATTTTCTGCTGAGACAAAAGAAAATATTCAATCTCAAAATTTCGATTCAAAAGAAGAGAATTTAATTCAACAAACAGAAGATCAAAATAATATTGAAAGCAATTCAGCTCAGGACAATAGTAATGATAATTTTCAAATTTTGACTCAACCTTCTTCATCAACAGACTCATCTTTATATTCTTCTTCAAATTCATCATCAAATATAATAGTTAAAGAAAATGAATCTAATAGCGAAGTAAAAACACAAAATAATAATGATAAAACAAGTACAAGCTCTGCAAATTTATCAAACAACTTAAATTCAACTAAAACGACAAAGAGTTCTAAAAGTTCAAATATCACTTATGTCGTTCAGATCGCCTCTTTTACGGATTTCGATAAGGCAATCGCACTTAAAAATAAACTTGAAAAAGCTGGAATTCAATGCTACATAGTCATAGTTGAAATTGATGGAAAATACTATTATAGAGTTAGAAGTGGAAAATTTAATGATAAAAAAGATGCTATTGCCCTTATAAACAAGATAAAATCAATTGAAAATTCAGTATCCCCTATAATAATTCAAAATTAAATTAAAAAAGATTAAAAATATGTCTATAAACTATGCAGAACTTGAAAAGATAGTAGAAGAGCTTAAAGATTTTGTGATTGGTTCAATCTGTAAAAAAGTAACTCAATATTCTAAAAATTCTTTAACAATAGAACTAAGGAAAAATAATAAAGATCTTTCTATCATTATTTTTATTGATCCAAAAAATACATTTTTAGGGATTGGTAATTTCTGGCAAGCTGCACCAAAAAATCCCTATCATCTTACAATGGTTGCAAGAAAATATTTAAATGGCCTTATCATCAAGGATTTTTTCAACGAAAAGAATGATAGAATATTATACTTTGTTTTTGACAACTTCAAAATCATCGCCGAACTTCTTGGTAAAAATGGAAATTTTTTTTTAGTTGATAATGAAGATAGAATATTATCAGTACTTCATAATAGAGTGGGTGAAAAAAGAATTGAAAAAGAAGGACAAAAATATACTCCACTTGGAAGTAAGACACAAAAAGAATTTTCTATTAGAAACTTTTTTCAAATAAACCCTGAAATTTCCTTTTGTAAAAAAATAACTGATTACTACTTAAAACAAATTTGTATAGATAAACTTGATAAAGAGATATTTAATATAAGATCAGAAATAGTTAAAAAAAATCAATTCCTTGAAAAATTAAAAGATGATCTTGAAAATTCAGATCCTTTAATCTATAAAGAAACTGCCGATATGATTTTGCAAAATATCAATAATATAGAGCAAATTAAAGATAATTTAAAAATAAGATATATCCAAAATAAATCTGCGTCGGAAAATGCACAATATTTTTATGATCTTTATAAAAAACAATTAAGGAAGAAAGAACAGCTTTCACAATTTATCCAGACTATAAAATCAAATATTGATAATCTTACAAAAAAGATTGAAATATTAAATGAAAGCAAGAAAAAAGTAGAAAGTGGCGAATTAAATCCTTATAAAGTGTTATCTAAAGATGATGAAAATAAAGAAAAAAAGAATACTATAAAAATTACAAAAGAAAATGGTTCTCTTTATGATTTTGTTACACTTGATAATGGGAAGAAACTTGTTTGGGGAAAATCTTCAGCTGGAAATAATGAAATATTAAAAAAATTTGGTAAAGGAAATTTTTGGTGGTTTCATGTTAGGGATTATCAAGGACCTTTTGTGATAATTCTTGATGAAAATATAAGTTCTGAAGATATAAAAGTCGCTTCAACTTTTGCCTTACATTTTTCAAAAGGAAAGAATGCCGGCAAGGCTTCTGTTATCTATACAAGATGTAAATATGTTAAAACTATCCCTAAAATATTAGGTAAGGTAATTTATTCGAAAGAAAAAGAAGTTATTGCTGTTGATGATCCAAACCTTATAAAAAAAATGCTTGAAACAAGAAATGATAATTAAAAAGAGGCTGCTTAAAATTTATAAAAAACACTGCAGCCTCTTTAATCTTTAATAATCTTTAAAAGATATTTTATTGCTTAAAAATTTCTTTAATAGTACCTAAAGAAGAAAGCACCGAACTTGCTTCAAATGGCATGAATACAGTCTTTGTATCTTTTCCAGCAGCAATTTCCTTAAATGCATCAATATATTTTAATGCAATTAAATAAGTACCTGGATCTGTTTTTGTGGATGAGATTGCAGCAGCTATAGTCTTTATAGCAGCAGCTTCAGCTTCAGCTATCTTTATTTTAGCCTGTGCTTCACCCTCAGCCTGTAAGATTCTTGCCTGTTTTTCTCCATCAGCCTTATTTATTGCTGATTGCTTTATTCCTTCAGATTGTAAAATAGCTGCCTGTTTATCACCTTCAGCAGATAGAATTATAGCTCTTCTATCTCTTTCAGCTCTCATCTGTTTTTCCATCGCATCTTTGATGTCTTTAGGAGGATTAATATCCTGAATTTCGACTCTATTTATCTTAATACCCCATTTATCTGTCGCTTCGTCAAGTATTATTCTTAATTTGTTGTTTATCTTATCTCTTGAACTTAGTGTTTCATCAAGATCCATTTCTCCTATGACATTTCTTAATGTTGTTTTTGTAAGTTTTTCAATTGCATCGGGATAGTTTGCAATTTCATATGTAGCCTTGATAGGATCCATTATCTGATAGTAGATTATTGCATCTATTTCAATAACGACATTATCTTTTGTGATTACATTCTGTCTTGGGAAATCGTAAACTGTCTCTCTTAAATCCAATCTATCCATGGTTTTTGAATACTGGTAAACCCTACCATCAGCCATCTTTTTTGTAAAAATAACATCGATTGTTCTTGGTCTATCAATTATTGGTATAATTATATTCAAACCAGATTTCAATGTCTTGTGATATCTACCCAGTCTTTCAATTATCATTGCTGAAGCTTGAGGGATGACTCTAATACCCTTAATAATGATAATAAGCACAAAAAGAATGATTATTCCGAGTAATACATAAATTAATGTTCCCATAAAACCTCCATTTATATTTTATCTTTTTCCCAAATTTATTATAAATTAAGTCTTTATATAATTAAATATTCATAAGTTATTTTTAATTAATTTACTTTTTTAACTATGACCTTTGTCCCATCAATTTTTACAATCTCAACTTCACTTCCCTCTTCTATGGGTGAACCATCATCAGAAAGAGCCATGAACTCATCTCCATATATTTTCATATATCCATAATTAGATGGGCTGATTGGTTTAATTATCTTACCTCTTTTGCCAATCAAACCATCTGCATTTGTCTTGTTATCTTTTGAGTTTTTATATAGATATTTTAATGCAAATGGTCTTATGGTTAAAAAACTAAGAATTGAAAGAATAGAGAAAATAATGATCTGCAAAGCTGTTGAAAGATTTGGGAAAATTAGAATTAAGATTGAAACTATTGCAGCAGCAATTCCAAGACATGCAGCAAAAAAACCAGGTGTAAAAATTTCGATAATAAACATAACAACTGCAATAATTAACCAGATAAGCCATATACTCATATATAAAGCCTCCTTTTTAAAAACCACTTTTTTTATCTTTTGTTAATTACATATATAATATTATCTTTTAAAATTCTTTCAACAGAAAATAATATTTTTTTAGATCTGTTAAAATTTAAATATTTTTCTTTAACTGATCAAAACCTTTACCATAAACTCCCATTACAGATGAAACAGATGTGAAACAAGTTGGATCTTCCTGCTTAATTATTGAAAGGCAATCTTGAAGCTCATATTTCCTTACTAAAATTAAAAGCATATCTGCCTTTTGTTTTGTATACCATCCTATTGCTGGAAGAAGTGTTACACCTCTTTTCAACTCACTGGTAATGCGATTTGCTATTGATTCAGAGGATTTTGTTACAACTATTAATTGAACTGATTGCTTGCTTCCTTCGAGTACAAGATCTATTGTATAAGCAGTTACAGCCATTGTGACATATCCATATATTATCCTTTCTATTGAATGAACCAATAAATATGAACATGCAATTATCAATACATCTAGAAAAAATATGACTTTCCCGGGTGGTAAATCCCAATATTTGTTTATTATCATTGCTATAATATCTGTGCCTCCAGAAGATCCACCCGAACTAAATGCAATCCCTATGCCTCCACCTAAAAATATCCCTCCTATTATAGATGATAAAAGAGTGTCAGAGACAACAGGCCCTTTAACAAATTTCTGAATGATAGTTATAAAAATTGAAAGAGAAACAATTCCAAAAACAGTCTTGATGCCAAAGGATGAACCAATAAGTTTCATCCCTAAAAGTACAAGAATCAAATTAATGACTATTATACTTAATCCAACAGGTATTTTAAATCCATAGAATAGCAAAGCAGCAATACCGCTTACTCCTCCTCCAACCATCTTTGAAGGTATTAAAAAAATAGCCCATCCTATCGAATTTATTAGCATCCCTAATGCAATAATAAGGTAAGAACGTATTTCATTAGAAATCTTTTTATTATTTATTGCTTTCTTTTCACTCATTTAGCCTCCAATTTTTCTAATTTTTTACGATTGCCTTTTAATCAATAAAATCTTATTTTACTAAATTCTAAATAATGAAAATTATTCATTAAGTAATGATAAATATTTTATTCTGAATTATTCTTTTTATAAATTATTTAATAAATAATTTTAAAAAAATAATTTGATTAGAAAATAAAGATTTAGCGAAAAATATCATGTAAGTTTTAATAATCAATTATAAAAAAGATCAACTACTGGATAATTTTGAAATATTGATTTTACAATAGAGATAACTTCAGAAGGAAGTGATTTTATATATTTTGAGCCTGACCATGTTGAAACAGTTATGCCTATAAGTTTTGAGTTAAATAAATAATAAATCTTACAATTTCGATTTTTCAGAATATTTATAGCCCTCAAAGATAAAAAGTTTTTAGTCCAATCATCAATTATAATAGTTATATCGACAAAAAAATTTGATAATTTTTCTATCATTATATCTGTAATTGCACCAGGAAGATATATCCAATCGATTTTATTTTCAATGCTTAAAAGCTTTTCTTCATTATGGATTGGATTTTGAAAATCTAAAAATGTTACATTATTTTCAGATCCATAAGTGACAAGATTTCTATTTAACATTTCATCTAAATCAATTTTGTATTCTAACTTAAATTTTTCTCTACTTGCAATTTCAAATTTACTGAATTTTTCATAAAACAATCTAATGTTTTTTTCAAATTCGGTTAAACTTTCTTTCCCACTATAAACTATAGAGAAGATAAATCCATCTGTAACCATTGAGGATGCACTTGTACTTCTATTTAATGCACCATCTAAAATAATATAATCAGCATATTTTTTAAGATTATCGATAAGATTTTTAGTAGACCGAAGATCTCTTGGTCCCACAACTTCAACCTTCATATCATGTAATGCTTCGACAATATAGATTGAACCAAGAATTGTCTCTATACCAGTATCTTCATGTATCTTAAAAAGTGAAGAATTAATTGGTAAAAGTTCTTTACACGTTGCAACAAAGCTTTTTTTGGGAATAATAATAGCGGGTTTTTCTGTTTTATAAACTCTATCAACAATTTCCCCATCCCATCCTATAGAAGAGACAGCTGATCTTTTTTTTTCATCAGATATATCTTTTATCAATTTATTTAAAACAGTAGTTTTGCCGGCATTTTTTGAATTTCCAATAATAGCATAGCTTTTACTTTCTTCGATATTAAATAATTTTATAAGTGATTGCTGCATAATTTTTATAATAACTACATTATTTTTTATAATAAATATATTAAGGTTTATTTAATTAAATTATTTTATAGGATTTATTTAGTTTATTATTTAACTTATGTTGATAGCAACTTAACACAATTTTCTAAAAGTACCGAGTTTGTAACAACTCCAACTCCACCAGGGGTTGGAGTATATTTTATATCATCTCTACCCTCAAAAAGAAAAGGATCAAAATCTCCTATTATTTTATCACCCTCAAAGTTAATAGATGCATCAATTACAACACAATTTTCTTTAAGCTTTTTTCCCTCAAAAAAATGAGGTCTTGCGACACCTGATATGACTATATCTGCTCTTAAAATATGAGAATCAATATCTTTAGTCTTTGTATGACAGACTGTCACAGTGGCATTTCTATTTAATAGTAGTGCAATCAAAGGTTTTCCAATAACCATACTTCTATTTATAACAACAACATCAGAAGAAGATATATTTATTTTATAATATTCAAGGATTTTGATTATACTCATTGCTGTTGGCGGTGCTATTGTTTCATCGCCACTAAAAAGTCTTCCCAAAATTTTGGTTGTAACCCCTTCCACATCTTTTTTGTAATCTATATAATCTATAATCTTTTTTGAATCTATCTTATTTGGAAGTGGAAGCTCTAAAAATATACCCGCCACCTTATCATCATCATTTAATTTTTTTATTATTTTTATTATATCATCCTCACCATAAGTTTCAAGAATAGGAATACAACTATAATTTATTCCATATTTTTCAAAAAGCTTTTTTTTTGTCTTAGCATAAGTCTGTGCTGAAGGATCAAAACTATTTTCTAAAATAACGATTTTCTTATCTTTATTTATTTTATCTAATTTACTACTTAACTTTTCTTCTATATAATTCTTTACTTCTTTACCATTAAGCTGAATCATAACCAATATAACTCCTTTTCCCTTTGTTTTCTCAATTTTTTAATAAAAAATTGTTAATATTAAATTTTTTATTTTTTTAATTTTTCATTTTTTTCTCTTTTTTTCATTTTTTATTTTTTTATTACTTTTTTTATTTATTTTTTTTGAATATTTTTTCTATTCAATTTATGTATTTTTCTTATTTTATTCTTTATTTTGTTCTAAATACAATCTCCTTTGAAAAATCTGATCTCTGAGGATAATATGCATTATCTACCGCTTTAATTGCCACAAAATATTCGGTTTCGGGTCTTAGTGTAATTATTATAGAATTTTTTTCAGTAAAAATAGGTGATTGACCTTCTACTGCATCATTACATATATATTGTTTGCTTTTTGTACCATAATAAACATAGTAGCCTATTACATCAGATTCAATATTTTTGTTCCAATAAATTTCTACCTGGGAGTTAGGCAAAAGCCTATAATTCACATTGTTTGGTGGTGAAGGAGGATAATTTGGTAAAATGGTTAAAATTAAATCAATAAGTTGAGGGGTGTATTTACCTTCATATGATGGATAAAATACAATCTTCCATTGAAGATAACGCCCTTTTATTACTGAATTTTCATCATAAATTTTCCATGGAATTATCTGATCATTTTCATCATAAAAATCTTCCATAATTCTGTAATATATAGATATTGAAGTCTTATTTTCTGTTACACTTTTAGTCTCAAATTTTAAAACTTTTGTTGAATAAAAGTCTAAGTCTAAAACCTTAGATAAAAGATATCCCCCTTCTCTTCTATATTGGGTAAGATCAAAATCATCTTCTACCTTCTTTTCTATGACAAATTCATCTATATTTCCAAAAAAACTTTGACCTATTATAAGATATGTTCTTAATTCATTAGGTATTATCCCTTCCAATGTTGTTCCGTTTTCTTTTCCAGAATCTGTAAAATAAAATATACCAGTTTTATGGTTATTTTTATAACAGGTAAATTTGCCATTATATTTATTAAAAGTAAAGGCGATATGTTGCCATTTTACAATATCCAGTTCAATTCCACTATTTATAACAAAACTTACAGGAATACCTTTAAGGGAAAATAAATTATCAAATTTAATATAGACAACATTATCTATAAGATATGCTTTAAAACCTGTAAACTCTATTTTATCTGTGCTCCTGTTATATGCGGGACTATAGTAAGAAAAAAGCTCGTTTCCTTCATAACTTGCCTGAGGATAAACCCAGAATGATATTGTAAAATCGCCAATTTTTGATCCTGGATATAAAAAGGAACCTTTTTCAGCAAGTAATTTAATTTTATGATGAGTTAGAGAAAAGTTCGCAGATGCATTTCCATATACTTTATTATCAAGATTTGGAATATAAAGAGCTTCTGTTATTCTATAATTTCCTAAGACTTTGAATTCTTCTTTTTTTTGCTCATTAAAATGAATAATTAAATCTGTAGTCTCATCATATTCCTTTTCATTTTCTTTAATCCTGTAAGAAACCATATTTCTATAACTTACTTTATCAAGATTATATTCTTTATATACATTGCCCCAATTGTTTTGAGAACCTTCATAAAAAACTTTGGTATATATGGACTGAGAAAAGAATAGTATTGAAAATATAAAAATAATGAAAATTAATGATTTTTTAAGTTTCAAAAAATCCCTCCTCATATCTTTTTTCGTCATATTTTAATTAATTATAACTTACAATAATTTGACATTAAAAATGTTTAATGCAAAATTTTTTTAAGGATTTTTTATGAAAATACAATATTTTAAAAATGGAAAATTTTACTCAATGCTTTCTCAAAATGATACCTTTTCTTATATGCTTGCTGTAGATGGCAAAATTGTATTCACATCTGATGAACCGATACCTTTAAAAAGATTTCAAAAAAAAGGTTATGAAATTATAACTTATGATCTTGATGAAAAAGTTTGCATACCTTCCTTTTGCGATTCACATGTTCATTTCATGTATCCTGTAATTCATATCGATGATCTTGATTTAAGCTGCGAAACCTCTTTTATAGATGTCATAAATAAAATAAAAGAATTTTATTATAAAATTGTAAATTCCAATTCAACTAGATGGATTTTAGGAGGCGGATGGGATAAAAACAACTGGTCTGATAAATTTGATGATCCAGGTTTTCAAGATCTTGCTGAATTTGATAAAGTTCCAATAATTTTATTTTCAAAAGATTATCATAGTGTCTGGTTAAATGAAAATGCGATAAGATTATTTGATCTTAAAAATCCAGATAAAAATATTTTATCAAAATTAAGTTTAGATGAAAAGCAATATTTTGAAGGAATAAAAAAAACTTATGATGGTAAATTTTCTGGAATATTTTGCGAAAACACGATGAGATATATTTCTTATATTCTATCAATAAAATATCAACTTAATGAAGATCAGATTTTAGAAAATATAAAAAAAGTAATAAATATTTTCAATAAAAATGGAATTACAGCTATTACAGATTGCTCAAGTCTTTATTCAGATTCCCCATTTAGATACCTTCAAAAAATGCCAATAGATTCAATACCAATTCGATGTTCAATATCAATCGCTGAAGATGCACTTGATAATTTCATTTCCTTGGGTTTATACACAGGGATGGGTAAAGATCAGTTAAAAATAGGTGGATTAAAAATTCTTTATGATGGTTCTCTTGGAAGTCAGACTGGTTTAATGTTGATGCCTTATGATAATTCTGAAAATATAGGAAAATCAAATATTGAAATGGATAAGCTAAGACAGCTTACAGAAAAAGCAATTAAAAACAAAATAGGACTTAGTATCCATGCTATAGGTGATAGAGCAACCTTAGATATTGCCAACCTTTTCGAATTTGCAAGAAACCTTGATTCAAAAATCCCTCTTAGAATGGAACATGCTCAAACCTTGACAGATGAAGCCATTTCAAAATTAAAATACTTAAATATACAGGTAGTTATGCAACCTGTTCATATTGATCAGGATATATCTTCAGCAAATAAATATTTAAGTAGTAGAAAGAATCTTCTTTATAGATTTAAATCTTTAATGAATAATAATATTTACCCATCTTTTTCAACAGATTACCCTGTCGCTCCTTTAAACCCTTTTTATGGGATATATTGTGCCTTAAAGCATGGTGGTTTTAACCTTTCTAAAGGTGAGACTTTAAATCCAGAAGAAGCTATTCCCTGCTTTGATGCTGTTAGAGCATATACTTTTTATTCCCATAAATATAGCCTATTTGAAGATTGCGGTTTATTAACTGAAGGTTATTGGGCAGATTTTGTATTATTGGATAAGGATATTTTTAATATTGAAGATGATGAAGAAATACTTAATATTAAAGTTTTAAATACCTTTTTTAAAGGTGAAAAGGTTTTTTAAATTTTACTGATAAAAATATTTTTAACCTTTACTGATAAGGGGTTGATATGAATATTGTATTATTTGAAGATTATTATAATTCTTTATTACATCCACTTTCAACTTTTCATCCTATTTTTGATCTTTATGCAGGTTTTACAAAAATCTATCAAAAAGTATTTTACCTGAAATATTTACTTAAAGAAAAAGTTGAATCCATCTCTTTTATTGCGAGAAAGAATCAACTTTCCTATTTTTTAGCTAAAAATAATTTTGATAATCCTGTATATGATTATTCAGATGATGTTCTTTTTATAAATAGTAGAATAATAGATTTCCTTTCTCTTCTAAAACTTAAACCAAACTGTGCCCTATGTGATGAAAGTAAAGAAATTATGGCATTAAGGGCAAATAAGAATTTGCTAAAAAAAATTAACCCAAAATATTTATTTGAACATTCAAATGATTTAGAATTACTTAATCTTTGTGATAATGTCGAAACGGTAAAATCAATTAAGTACCTTTTTGATATAATAGCAAATCAAAAAAAATATATTGAGCAGGATAAAGTACTTCTTTTAGCAGCCAGATTAAAAGAATTTAAACATAAAAACAATCTTTTTATTCATCCAAAAGCAAAAATTCATCCTTTAACTTCTATTGAACCTAATGATGGAGTTATCTTTATTGATAAAGATGCTCAAATAAATGCATTTACTGAGATTAGGGGGAACTGTTATATAGGTCCATCCAGTATTGTGGATAGAGCATATATTCATGATGATGTTACAATCGGTTTTAATTGTAGAATATCCGGGGAAATTGAATGCAGCATCATCAGCGATTTTTCAAATAAACATCATACTGGATTTTTAGGACATTCATATCTTGGAGAATGGGTAAATATCGGTGCCATGACTACAACATCAGATTTAAAAAACAACTATTCAAATATCAAATTTAATCTAAGAAACAATACAATAGATAGCGGGCAAATAAAGATGGGTTCTTTATTTGGAGATCATGTAAAATGCTCAATTGGACTAATGATTAATTGCGGTACAATAATTGGTGAATGTACGATTCTTTTTGAAAATCCTAAAAATAAGACAATACAACATACAATGTGGGGAGAAGAAAAACGTTATGATTATTCTTTACTTATAAAAAACATAGAGAAAATTATGAAAAGAAGAAATGTGACTTTAACAAAAGAATATATTTCCTTGATAAACGAACTTTATGATTGATATGAATATAGATTAAATCTTTCGGTTTTACCTTTTATTTCAACATTTTCGTGTAAGATAA
>DAOOKC010000013.1:0-31574 GCA_035385485.1 Exilispira sp. | reverse complement strand
CGAAATTTAGGAATTGCAAAAAATATTAAGATAATAAAATTAGGAGGACAAAATTCAGTTATAATGAGTATAAGTAAAATCTATAAATTTTTCATCTTTATATATAAATTTACCAGAATAAATACCCTTTTCATTTAGCCATTTTAAAAATATTTTATCACCCTCCCACATTGGTAAATTCATGAGATCTTCATCATTAATCCATTTTAATGTTCCTTCGCTGCTGTCAATCATATCTCCTTCAAATTCAGTGACAAGATATAAAAAAACATACCAGCAATTATTTCCATCAAAAGCTGGAAAGGTGAGGATCCCTTTTAATATTAAGTTTTTAGCAATATATCCACTTTCTTCTTTTATCTCTCTTATAGCACATTCTTCAGGAGTTTCTCCTTCTTCGATTTTACCGCCAAGTCCTATCCATTTTCCACCATTCATATCATCTTTTTTTTTATTTCTAAAAAGCATCAAAGTCTTGCCATTTTTTTTTAAATAACACAATGTTGCAAGTTTCATAAAAATTCTTTCCTTTTTTTGCTGATAAAGATTAAATTTCAAAAAAATTATCAAATTGGTTTATAGTTTTTTCCCAACACTTGCACAGTAGATTATAAATTCATCATTCCCATCAAGTTTTAATAATTTATCCATAGCCTTTTGATCATAAGCACCAATTGCACATACTCCACAACCAATGGCTTCTGCAATTAAATACAGATTTTGACAGACATGTCCTATATCCAGTGCAGCAAGTTTTGCAGCAGCATCTATATATTTATATTCAGTCCTATATGGTATTACAGACCAGAAAAAGTAAATTGCGGGATTCCAGAATTGCTCTAAAGTAGCCTTGTGTATATCATTTTCTATTCCATCATAATAAGGTATTTCTAATACTATAGAATTATCAAGAGGAAGATACCTATAAATACCTTTTTCAAGATTCTCTACTTTATTTGCATAAAAATAGGTTTCAAAAGGATGCCTTGCACCACCTGATGGAACCGTTCTAAAAGAATAGCCTTCTAAATGTTTTTTTATCCCCTGCGTGCAAAATAGAAGTTTTGAAAGTTCTTCAAAACTGATCTTTTCATCACTATATTTTCTAATGGATTTTCTTTCAAATATTAATTTTATTAGATCAACTACAACTGGTTGCCATTTTTCTTTATTTAAAAGTTCTATTTTATTTTGATTTTCTTTAATTGGCTTTTGTTGGGCAGGGAAGGGAAGCTTTTTTGACATATCTGAATTATTAAAATCTGTTTCAGCCCAATTGGATTTTAAGAACTCTCTTTTCACAATTAGATTATTTTTTTGCATAGATTTTACCTCCTATGCCTATTATCAATATTAATATAGTTTTAGAATTTCATCATATCTAAAGCAGCAAATAAGATGATCGTTTACAAGTCCTGCTGCCTGCATGAATGCATAACATATAGTTGTTCCCACAAAAGAAAAACCATCTTTTTTCATTTGAATGCTCATTTTATCTGAATATTTAGTTGAAGTTGGTATCTGTCTTACTTCCTTCCATTTATTAACAATAGGTCTTCCATCGACAAAATCCCATATATAATTGCTAAAACTTCCCTTACTTTCGATTATCCTGATATACTGCCTTGCATTATTTATTGCAGCTTCGATTTTTAATTTATTTCTTATAATTAAAGGGTTTTGCATTAACTGATTTTTCTTAATATCATCATATTGCGCTATTTTATAAGGGTCAAAATAATCGAAAGCAATTCTAAAATTATCTCTTTTTTTTAATATTGTTATCCAGCTAAGTCCCGCCTGAAAACCGTCAAGAATAAGCATTTCAAAAAGGGTTTTATCATCAAATACAGGAACTCCCCATTCTTTATCATGATAGTTAACATAGATAGGATCATTTCCAGCCCAGGGACATCTCATCTTTTCATCCATTTTAATTCACCTTATATTCTAATAATTTTTTCAATAACTGATTTATTAACTTCATTTTTATATTTCATTCCTTCAGTTGTATACATATATTCTATCTTGTCTTTATATGCTTCTATTATTTTATATCTAACCATTTTCATCGTTGAATTAATCATATGATTAGCCTCAGAAAAAGGTTCTTCTATAATCATAAAGGTAGAAGGATGCCATTTTTTTGGGAATTTATCCTTAAATGATGGATCTGAAGAAAATTTTAGAAAATCATGATATATTAAATCAAGAATCGTATCACTTTCTTTTATTTCCCTTTGTTTTATTATTGTTTTTAATTTTTCAGTATTTAAAGTTATTAAACTTGTAGTATATTTTTTATGATCATTATAAAGCATAACCTGAAAAATAAATTCAGAAGAATTAACTATTGCTTCTTCAATTTCTTCAGGGGAATATTTTTCGCCATCTTCACTTATCAGAAGCGCTTTTTCTCTACCTACAACAACTAGAAATCCATCTTCATCAAAATATCCAAGATCACCAGTATAAAGCCATCCATCTTTTATTGTTTTCTCTGTTTCATCCTTGTTTTTATAATAACCCTTCATTACATTTTCGCCTTTTATGACAATTTGACCTTTTTCTCCAATCTTTGCTTCTTTTCCATCTTCTGTTATTATTTTGCATGTGACCGTAGGTGCAATTATACCTGAAGAACCGAGTTTATGCTTTTGCGGTGTGTTTGAAGAAATAACAGGTGCTGCTTCTGTTAGTCCATATCCTTGATATATCGGCACTCCGATTGTATAAAAGAATTGTTGTTGCTTAATATCTAGTAAAGCACCTCCTCCAACAAAAAATTGTATATTATTTCCAAAGATCTTTTTTACCTTCTTAAAAATAAGTAAATCAGCAAATTTATATGGTAAATAATTAAGGATTCTTGTTAAAATTGAAGGTTTATTAAACCCATTTCCATAATATCTTATCCCGCAGGACAATCCAGATTTAAAAATAAAATTTATTATCTTTCCTTTACTCTCAATTCCATCTATTATTTTTTTCATAAAATTACCAGAAAGAGCAGGAACAGTAAGTAAAAAATATGGATTAGATTCTAAAATGTTTATAGGGATATTTTTTAAAGCTTGAGCAGATCCATCTCGATAATCGACAAAATAAAGTTGAATTCCTTTCAAAAGTCCTGCATAAATTGCTACAGTATGGGCGAAAGAATGGTCTATTGGCAGAATTACCAAAGTTTTAAAATAATCAGGTACATTAAAAAGTTCAATACTATCATGACAATTTGCCCAGTAGTTAAGGTGAGTTAACATTATGCCTTTGGGATTACCTGTTGTTCCAGAGGTATAACATATATTTGCGACACTATCTTCATTAACATATTCTTTATATTGTTCTATTTTATTTTTATTCTTTTCGAAGTTTTGCTTACCAATTTCTATGAAATCAGAGTAAGAAATAAAATGAGATTCAAAAGGAATTTTATATTGAGAAAAAAGATTTTTTGCAAAATCGATATCATCATCAAAAAAGATTATCTTTATATTTTTGTTTTCAAATTGATTAAAGACTTTTAATACTTTTTCCAGTGTTATCTTGGAGACTCCAATAATTTTTGAATCAGAGTGATTTATTCTAAATGGGATTTCTTCAGCAAGTAATTTTATAGAAAGTGGAACTGAAATCGCTCCAATTAAGAGAGCCCCAAGTTCAAGCAATATCCAGCTTGTCTTTGCTTCAGATAAAATGCTAATCTTGTCTTCAGGTTTTATACCGATTTCAATCAAGGCACTTGCGATATAATGAGCTTGCTCAAAACTTTTTTCAAAACTGGTTTCGCTCCATCCAAAAGCAGATTTTTCAAAAAGATAACCTTTTGAACCATACTTTTCTTTAGAAAGATTAAGCATCTGGATTATAGTTCTTTTCATATATATCCTCTTTAATTTTTGTTAATAAAGTTATTTTAAGTTTAGAAAAGTTATAATATTTGTCAAAACATTTTAATTATAAACTGCCCGTCAAATAAAGATGGGTATAAAAAAATTGTAATTGAAAGAAATTAAAAAAAATAATGAATCTAAAAAATAGTATATTAATATTTAGATACTATTTTTAAGGATGGATTTTTATGAAACAGAATATGGGAACTATTGACAGAATTATTAGAATAATTTTAGCTATTATCTTTGTAATTCTTTATTTTACTGGGGTTATTAAAGGTGTTTTAGGTATTATTTTATTAATTTTATCAGTAATATTTGTTATTACTTCAATTTTAGCATTCTGTCCACTTTATCTTCCATTTAAGATCAGCACAAAAAAAGAAAAAAAATAATATCTAACCAAATAAGGCTATCATTACTCCTGCAGCAATTGCAGATCCAATTACTCCCGCGACATTTGGTCCCATAGCATGCATTAAAAGAAAGTTTGAAGGGTCTTCTTCAAGTCCAAGTTTATTTGAAACCCTTGCAGCCATGGGAACTGCAGAAACTCCTGCTGAACCTATTAAAGGGTTTATTTTATTTTTTAAAAAAAGATTTAAAAACTTAGCGAATAAAACCCCACCTGCAGTTCCAAATATAAATGCAATAAGTCCAATAGCAAGAATACCTAATGATCTTGGCTGCAAAAATTTATAAGCTGACATCTGCATGCCAACACCAAGTCCTAAAAATATTGTAACTATATTAAGCAATTCATTTTGCATCGTTCTTGAAAGCCTTTCAACGATACCAACCTCTTTCAAGAAATTTCCAAAAGTTAAGGCTCCAAGGAGAGGTGTTGCGGAAGGTATAAATAAGATGCAGAGTAAAAGTACAATTAAAGGAAATATTATTTTTTCAGTTTTACTTACGGTCCTAATATTTTCCATTCTAATCAATCTTTCATTTTTTGTTGTAAGCAATTTCATTACTGGAGGTTGTATTAATGGAACAAGAGCCATATATGAATATGCTGCGACAGCAATCGAACCAAGCAAGTTTGGAGCAAGTTTTGATGCCACATAGATTGATGTTGGACCGTCTGCTCCACCTATTATAGAGATTGCGCATGCATCCTTTAAAGTAAAGGTAATGCCAGGTATCAAGTTTAAACTTATAGCTCCAATAAGTGACCCAAATATTCCAAATTGGGCAGCTGCACCTAAGAGTGCTAATCTTGGATTAGCAATTAATGGACCAAAGTCTGTAAGTGCACCAATTCCCATAAATATAATAAGAGGGAAAAGTTCGTTTTTGATTCCTGCATTAAATATAATATAAAGAAACCCATAAGGAGGTTCACCAATTCCTGCTATTGGTGTATTTACCAGTATAGTTCCGAATGCTATTGGTAAAAGAAGAAGAGGTTCAAAATTCTTAACAGCGCCAAGATAGATTAAGACAAGTCCGATAATTATCATCAGAAGTTTTTGCCATCCATAAACTGTATAAGTTTCAATGATATTTTCATCAACTGATTCAGTAATTTGCTTTTTTTCAGTTAAAAAAGAATAGAAACCTGTAATAGAAAAAATTCTTTTTAAGACAATCAAGATATTTGAAGAACTTAAATTATTATTCTTTCCATTTAGTTCATCTTTGCCTAAGTTATTTGAATTATTTTGTAAGTTTTGAGCATTTAAATTAAAGACAAAACCAATTAATCCAATAAAAAAAATCATAATGAAAAGCAAAAGGTAGTTGCTAAAATATTTCATATTAAAAAAGTTTTTCATATTTATCTTCATTTTCTTAATTTTATAATATTTTTTCAACGATTTTTCTCCAAACAAAAAGTATATTGGTTTTTACCAATGATTAATATATATAAAATAGCAGATAAAATAACAAATAAATTAATAAACAAAATAATAAATAAAATAATAAATAAAATAATAAACTAACTAATAAATATAAGCTATTATGGATGCAGCTTCAAGTTTATCTGATGCTTTTGTACAGTATTCTATTTTACCATTATGAGGCGATTTAATTTCAAGTTCCATCTTCATAGATTCAATAATAGCAATCGTGTCTCCTTTTTTCACAAAATCACCATCTTTAAAAAGAAGGCGTAAAATGGTTCCTGCAACGGGACATCTAATTTCATTTTTCTTTTCATCAATATTTTCTTTATTTTTTTTACCTTCATACTTAGAATTTTTTATTTCTTTTTCTTTATCTTTTTCGATATTACCTTCATTTAAATCTTTTAATTTAAATCTTTTTTCTTTTTCAATTTCATCTATATATATTTCATCCTCTGATAAAATTGCGACCTTATAATCATTTCCATTTACATTAATTGTATAACTTTTTACCTTTTTTCTTTCAGTATCACTTTTATTTTCTTCTTTTTTTTCAACTTTTCTGTTAGGTTCGATTTTAACAGGTCCATTTTTCCTTGTTTCAAAAAAGTGAAGCGCTACCTGTGGGAACATCGCATATGTAAGTAGATCTTCATCACTAAAGTTTGTTGCAAGTTTTTCCTTAAGTTGATCATGCAGAATATTTAGTTCAGGAGCTAAAAGATCAGCAGGTCTTTGTTGAATTGTTTTATCCATATTCATCGTTGAAAGAGCTCTCATAAGTAAAACATTATCTACAGGAGCTGGGGTCTTACCGTATTTTCCAACAAGCAGGTTTTTAGATTCATTTGTAAGTTTTTCATACCTTCCAAAGATAACATTAAGTACAGCTTGAGTTCCAACAATCTGAGAGGTTGGGGTTACTAAAGGAGGGTAACCAAAATCCTTTTGAACAACCTGAATTTCTTCAAGAACCTGATCGAGTTTATCTAAGGCGTTTTGTTCTTTTAATTGACTTTCAAGATTGGAAAGCATCCCACCAGGAATTTGAGCTAAAAGTATTCTTGTGTCAACTCCGGTAAAATGAGATTCATAATCTACATATTTTTTTCTTATTTCTTTGAAATATAAAGCTATTTCTGTCAATAACTTTGTGTCCAATCCAGTATCATATTCAGTATTTTTTAATATTTCTACTATTGTTTCTGTAGGAGAATGGCTGGTTCCCATAGATAAAGAGGAGATAGCGGTATCTACGATATCTGCTCCAGCTTCAATAGCCTTTATAAGAGTTGTTGTGGCCATTCCTGTTGTAGTATGAGAATGCACAGCAATAGGAAGTTTGACTTTTTTCTTTATTTCACTTACAAGTTGATATGCATCATATGGTTTTAATAGCCCCGACATATCCTTAATTGCTATTGAATCAACACCCATTTTTTCCAGTTCTATTGCCATTTTGACAAAAGTATCAATCGCATGAACAGGAGTTAAAGTATAGCAAATAGAACCCTGAGCATGTTTTCCGACCTTTTTAACAGCATAAATTGATCTTTCCATATTTCTTATATCATTTAAGGCATCGAATATTCTAAAAATATCTATTCCATTATTAGCTGCAACTTCAACAAATTTGTCGACAACATCATCAGCATAGTGTCTATAACCAACAAGATTTTGTCCCCTTAAAAGCATTTGAAGTTTTGTATTTGGAAGTGCCTTTTTTAAGTCTCGAAGTCTTTTCCAGGGATCTTCATTTAAAAATCTTATGCAGGCATCAAATGTGGCTCCACCCCAAACTTCAAGAGAATGATATCCAACCTTATCAAGTCTTTCACATATAGGAAGCATATCAGATGTTAACATCCTGGTGGCAAGAAGAGATTGATGAGCATCTCTTAAAACAACATCTGTAATTCCAATCTTTTTAGGCATTTTTACTCCTATAAAAATCAATTAAGATATTCTACTTTGACTTTCATATTCTTTAATTCCCATGAAAATAGCACAAATAATTTGATCATTAAGTTTTTGTTTATCAATAAATTCATCTTCTTTTTTTTCTTTAGATTCTAAAACTTTATTATTTAAAATATTGGTTTTTGAAAAATCTACTTCATACTCTTTTTTCTGTTTTCTGTTAATAATAATATGAAATAAATTTATTAAAAATATCATTATCTCAATAAATAAGAAAACAATAACCATACCTAAAATCATTATGATAAAAGATTGCTTAATAAGGTCTAAAAGATTATTCATTAAAATTGCTCCAAATTTTATTTATCTAGAATAATTTGTTTTATCCACTAAATATTTTATCTAAAAATTAATCCAACTAATTTAAATTAAATAATTTATTTTATCTAATAATTTTTTAAAAATTAATCCAATTAATTTAACTATAATAATTTCTTTTATCCAATAAATTTTTTTCTAAAAAGTAATCCAACTTAATTTATATATATTAATTTCTTTTATCTAACAATTTTTTATCTAAAAAAACTTTATATTTTAAGTTTTAAATTTTAAATAATTGAAACATCTCCACTTATTAATTTTATTTTTTTATCTTCAGTTTCTATTATTAAAAAACCTTCATCATCAATATCTACAACTTTGCCCTTTAAAAAAGAGTTTTCATGGTCTTTTCCCATGTTACAAACCATTATTTGCTTTCCGATGATATTGGAATAACTAATCCATTTTTCCTTTATACTTTGAATTTTCATCTTTAATGAATCTGATTCTGGTTTATTATCAACTTGATGAAAAAAAGAAGAAAGATTGGATGAAAGTTCATTAATAAATAAATTTGTAAAATCATCGATATTAATCTTAAAACCAGTTTCAGAATAGATCGAACATACCCTTTTATCAAGATCTTTGAGTTGATCTTCTTCAACATTTATATTTATACCAATGCCTGCAACTATTTTAAAATTGTTTTTATCCAAAAATTTTGATTCTGTAAGTATTCCAGCAAGTTTTCTATCTTCAATATAAATATCATTGGGCCATTTTATCCAGCCTTTAATTTTATAATTTTTATCCAGAATCTCTACAAGAGTTATAGATAATATCATATTGAAAATAAAGTAATTTTTTAATAAATTAAATCGATTTTTTTCTGTTCCATTATTTTTCAATAAAAATGAAAGTGCAAGTGCTTTATTTTTAAATGTTATCCATTTTCTATCGAATCTGCCTCTTCCTTTTGTCTGATTGTAAGTATATATTAATGTTTTATCTTCATATTCATTATTTAAAAGTTCGCTATTTGTAGAATCTATAGATTCAAAGAATTTAATTGCTGAAAAAAAACATTTATTCATAACTTTTAAAATTTTAATTTTTATAATTTGACAAAACTACAAAAAATATTTAATGAAAGATTTAAAATTTTGCAATAGATTTCTTAATAAAATTAAGAAATTTTTTAAATAAATTTTTTATATTCGGAATAAAATCTATTTAAAATTTGTTATTGTAATCGATAGTTCAAATAATAAAAATTGATTGAGGGAAAAATTATATAATTCCTTTAAAATAGATAGATGTATTGATGTATTATAAAATTTGATATCGTAAAAAATAATAATATAATATGGATTAGGAGGAAGTTATGAAAATAAGTGAAATTCTTGACCGAAAAGGAAGAGATGTGTTTACAATCGAAGAAGATAGATCAATTTTTGAATTTACTTCCATGCTTGTTGAAAAAAATATAGGATCTCTTCTTGTTAAAAACAAGGAAAATGAAATTACCGGGATAATAACAGAAAGGGATCTTGTAAAAGCATTTGATAAGTATAAAGATAATATTAGATCAATTAACATAAAGCAAATCATGACTCCTCTTTCAAAAATAATTACAATCAATGAGAATGAAGATGTTCAAAATGCTATGTTAATAATGACAAGTAAAAGGATTAGGCATCTTCCTACAATAAATGATAATAAGACAATATCGGGCATGCTATCTATAGGAGACCTGGTTAATTCGCTTTTGACCGTAAAAGATACTCAGATTATGATGCTTCAAGATTATATTAATGGTAAATATCCTGGTTAAATTTAATTAAAATAAAAATCTCTTATTCAGCTTTAGCTTTAATCAAAAGATATATGCTTCTAACCATAGAAATCAATATCAAAGCTATCATTATGTAAGATGCAATAATAATATCATTATAAATAGGGGTAGTTATACTTCTTTTGATAATAATACCGATATATGCCCAGATTATAACAAGTGAATAGGCGATAGCATTATTTTTTATAAGCATTAAAATACCAAGAATACCACCGATAACTATCATAATAATAGCCCAGATTGGATTGGAAATACCAAATCCATCCCATCCAAAATGAACAAGCATAGCTGTTATGTTGGCGATAGTAGCAACTGAAATCCAACCGAAATATACTTGAATTGGAATTGTAAATGCAAGGCTTAATTTATTTTCTTTTTCAAGTCTTTTTTGCAAAAGAAAGATAAGAAGTAAAGAGATTAAAAATAATAACATTACTATAAAAGAAAGACTTATTTTCATATAATGCCAGGAAAAAATCCATAATATATTTAAAATAGATGTTAAGGCAAATAAAATATTAATTTTTACTGTCTTAGAAAAAAATTCTGTATCCTTAAAGGCTTTTATGATATTATAAACCACAAATATTGTTAGAAGAATATAGATTAATCCCCATATTGAGAAAGTTAAACCTGCTGGTACAAAAAGGTTTGGATAAAAATCAGATAAATCTCCGGTGTTTTTGCCATTTAATGGTAGGTAATTTGCTAGAAAGTTGACAATCAGAACACCAATAAATAAAAATAAATTTACAAAAGATAAAAAAATTGCGTTACTTTTTTTCATAATCTTGGACTCCTTTTTATTTTATCTATATAAAAAATTAAATATAAAAAAACAATATAAAAGAAAATAAAAATTTTGAAAAATATTAATTTAATTCACATCAAAATTTTAAAAATTGTAAAGTCGATATTCTATCTTTTCTACTGTTTTAATTTATTTAAATTTTCAACTGCTTCAGGGATATCTTTTATAAAGTCGGATAGCATTTTGCAAGTATATTCTTTACAGAAAGCACAGTTTTCAATATTTTTTGAAATCGCACATTTTCTAATATTGCAAATCCCATTGTTTTGCTGTCTTTTCTCTAAGTTTATCATCATTAGTATTGTAAGCAATATAAGCTGGACAATTTTCGCAATTGATTCCACAGTATGCAATAAGATTATTCATAATCATCACCTTTTTTTATTTTATGAACAAGTATTGATGTTAAAGTTTTTTATTCAAATTTTTCCAGTAAAATGAAAAGAGCAGGTTTTCTTTTGATTTTGAAGCTAAAGATAATTTATCAAGCCAGATCTTATGTTTTTCTATTGACTTTTGAACAGCATCAGTTGAAAATAAAACAAAATCTTCAAAAGAAGCTTTTTCATCATATAATTTGCAATCTTTTTCAATAAGTTCAAGCTCAAATGTTTTTATTTCAGGTTTTATTTCCTTTATAAAATAATCCCATTTAAAAATAGCTTCTCTATGCAATTTTTCATGCAACCACCAGTATATTTCTTTATTATATAAGTTTATTTTTGGATTTTGTTTTTTATCAATATTATCAAATTCATTATTAGTAAAAAGTCTAAAATAGCCAAAATCAACCTTTTCGTTTTCCATTTTTTCTTTTTCTTTCATGTAAAAAGGAAGAAAAACACTTGTACATGTCCCAGAAGAAGCTGTAGCCCAATATGAAGGAAAATCTTTTCTTAAATGTGCAATAAAAGCTGAGACAGATTGACTTGGTCTTGTTGGAAGAAAAGAAGCATGCATGCAAATAGATCCCATATCAGTTTTTGATGGTGAAATCTTTAATTCTTCTTCATCCTTTACACCATGGTCTTTTAAAATTTCCATCATAATTTCGGGATTTATTGAACCTTTATATTTATTAAGAAGATCAGTTGACCTTTTCTGTCTTATCTTACATTTTGAAAAATATGTATAAAACCTATCTGAAAATGCTTTTCTAAAATTAAAAACTTCCCCTTTTTTTAAATACCCCTTTTTTCTTGCATAATCTTCAATTCTTTTTGAGGAAAAATCAAAGTTCTCTTCTATAGTTAATCCATTTGATATACTTCTTGTGCCATCAACTTTGATTGCAACCCAGTGTTTATTCGCGGTTTCTAAAACATAAGCCTCAACTGGATCTGCAAATATAAAGGAGTTATGATAGAAAAGAGAATGTCTATATCCCGCAGTTCCACCCTGTCCATATTTTTCGATTAAGGATGTTGTAAGCATCAATGCATCATTTGCTGTTTTACATCTTTCAAGAGCGATTCTTATCAAATCCATTCCCAAAAGACCACCTTTTTCAACCGGTTCCTTTGTAAAGACAGCTTCATTACCTATTGCAAGTCCATATTCATTTGCGCCCATTTCACAACCCCACATCCAGAAGGGTCGGGATATCAGTATTTGATATGTTTCTTCAATTTGAGGTATGCTTATATATGTACATTTACAATTTTCATCATTTTTATATCTTTTTCTTGGATAATAAGTTAAAATTTGAACTTCATCAGCTTCTCTATCACTATTTTTTGCAAGAATGACACTTCCATCTGATGTGGCTTTCCCTGTAGCTACCAATGTATCACACATTTTTAGCTCCTTTTTAATTTTAATTTCTCTCTACAATTTTCTTGCAAGAATCGAAAAAGTCAAAGGAAGTTCTGGTATATTTTTATTTTTTGATTATAATAATTTTTTAAGTTACAACTTTAATTTATTTGGAAAAATCAATACCATAAAATCTACTCATAGCAATTTCTATATTGGATGATTCGATTAATTTGATTGCTTCCGAAATGGCTGGAAAGATTTTTAAATCAAATATTTCAAGTTCTTTTTTATTAAAATCAGATAGCACATAGTCAGCAAGATCTTCATTTTTAGGCTCTCCGACACCTATTCTGATTCTTGGATAATCTTGAGATCCTATCTGGTTTTCAATACTTTTAAGTCCATTATGACCACCACTTGAACCATTTTGTCTTATCCTTATTTTACCAAAAGGCAAAGCAATATCATCGACAATAACAATACAATTTTCAGTATTGATCTTAAAATATGAAAGCACATAAGAAACTGCAATGCCAGAAAGATTCATATAGGTTTGAGGTTTGACGAAAATATGAGGCAAATCATTATATACTAACTTAGCATAATGATAGGTTGCTGCCTTATGGAAGGAAAAATTGTTCTTATTTGCAAGCCAATCGAGAAATAAAAACCCTGCATTATGCCTGTTTTTTTCATATTTTTTCCCTGGGTTACCAAGCCCGACAACGCAATACATCTTTTCTCCAGAATAATGAAAATTTTTTGTAATATTCCCTTAAAAATTTACTATTAAATAGTAAAAGAGCAAGGATATATCTTATGGCAAAAATTAAAAAAAGGATTTTAATTGTTTCAAGATTTACAAGATGAGCTGGAGGATTTTTTACAATGCAAAAACAAAAAGCATTGGTTTCTGTTATTATTCCCAATTTTAACAGGGTTGAAAGTTTTCAAAGAGCTGTTGAAAGCGTTATAAAACAGACTTATGAAAATTTTGAAATAATAGTTGTAGATGATGGTTCAGAGCAGAGTGTTCGAAATATTAATAGAAGGTTTTTGGAAGAAGTTAAAAGAAGAAAAAATCTTGAAGGCGACGGTAAAATAATCTATCTTGAAAATGAGAGAAATTTTGGGGTTTCTTATTCGAGAAATAAAGGGATAAAAGAGGCGAAAGGTGATTTTATAGCACTACTTGATAGCGATGATGAATGGTTAGAACAAAAACTTGAACTTCAGGTTAAGTTTTTTAGCGAGACAGATTTTAGGGTGGTTCATACTGAAGAGATTTGGGTGAGAAGGGGCGTAAGAGTAAATCCCATGAAAAAACATAAGAAAGAGGGTGGGGATATATTCTTTCGCTCCCTTGAATTATGCTTGATGTCGCCTTCTTCAATAATGCTGAAAAAATCGATATTTGATGATTATGGTTATTTTGATGAAAGTTTACCTGTTTGTGAAGATTATGATCTATGGCTTAGAATAACAAGTAAAGAGACTGTTGGTTTTATAGAAAAACCACTTATTATCAAATATGGTGGCCATATAGATCAATTGAGTAGAAAATATGAGGCGATGGATAGATGGAGGGTTATTTCACTTATAAAATTGTTAAATAGTAAGCAATTAAGTGAAATACAGGAAATAGAAGTGAAAAAGATGATAGAGAAAAAAGCAAAAATACTTTATAATGGTGCAGTTAAGAGGAAAAAATATGATGATGCAATTATTTATAAAAAATGGATGGAAGAGTATTTGATATAATTTATTTTTTTTCTTTTTTTGGTAATTTTAAGATTTATATTTTTATTGATTAGTTATTTCATTTGCAATTAATTCAGCTTGTTTTAAAACCGTATCTGTCGCAAGCTGCTGCATATCAGGCGGGTAACCATACTGCCTTAAAGTTCTTTTTACTATTACTTTTAGTCTTGCTCTCGCACTTTCTCTTATTGTCCAGTCTATAGTTGTGTTTTCTCTAACCTTATTAAACAAAACTATTGCAAGTTCTTTTAGTTTTTCTTTTCCCATAAGTTCTCTTGCACTTTCATTATCCGCAACTGCACAGTAAAATGCATATTCATAATCTGTTAGTCCCATTTCTTCTGGTTCTTTGTCGCTTTTTTTTATTTCTTTCGCAAGATCTATAAGCTCATTTATGACTTCAGATGCACTTAGAAGATTATTATTATATCTTCTTATTAAATCCTCAAGACATTTAATCAAAGATCTGTTTTTAACAAGATTTATTTTTATCCTTCCTTTTATTTCATCGTTTATAAGTTTCTTTAATGTTTCAATTGCTAAATTTTTATGTTCCATCGATTTTATTTCTTCTAAAAAATCATCTGATAAAATAGATATATCAGGTTGTTTTAGTCCTGCTGCATCGAAGATATTAATTACACCTTTTGATGATATCGCTTTATCAATAAGTTGTTTTATGACAGTATCAAAGTTTTCATCTTCCCTTTCTGTTTCTATATTAAATTTTATCAGCCTTGATTTTATAGACTGAAAAAATGCCACTTCATCCTTGATTTTCATAGCTTCAGGGTGAGGCACTGCTATCGCAAATGCTTTTGATAGTTCAGTGACAGCATCTACATATCTTTTCTTCCCATTTTCAAGTCCAAATATAAAATTTTCTGCTTCAAGTATAATGTTAAGTTTTTGAGATGTGTCTGAATTAAAATATCTCTTATAATCAAAGCCATAAAACATATCCTTTACAACTTCAAATTTTTCAAGCATTACTTTAACTGCTTCTGATTGAAGTTTTGCGGGATAACCTTTTCCACCGCTATCTGCATAAAAAGAAAGGGCAGATTTTAGATCAGAAGCTATGCCAATATAATCAACGATTAGCCCACCTGTTTTATCTTTATAAACTCTATTAACCCTTGCGATTGCCTGCATAAGTGTATGCCCTTTCATAGGCTTATCGATATACATCGTATGTAAACAGGGAACATCAAAACCAGTTAGCCACATATCTACAACTATCACAAGCTTAAGATCATCTTCTGGATATTTAAATCTTTCTGCAAGGATTCTTCTTTCTTCTTTTGTTAAATAAAACTTAGAGATTTCAGGTCCATCCGAAGAAGATGTAGTCATTACTACTTTTATTTTTCCTTTTTTCAACTCTTCATTATGCCAATCAGGACGAAGTTTCACAATTTCATTATATAAATTAGCAGCAATCATTCTTGTCATAACGACAATCATTCCTTTACCTTCAATAACTTTAAGACGGTTTTCAAAGTGATTAATAATATCGTTTGCAATTTCATTTATTCTTGATTCTGCACCTACTAATTTTTCAAGATTTGCCCATTTTTTACCTGTTTTTTCTATTTCTATTAATCCTTCCTTTTCTAACTCTTCCTCATATTCTTCTATTAATTTTCTTCCTTCCTCTGTCAAATCTATTTTTACAAGTCTACTTTCATAATAAATAGGGACAGTTGATCCATCTTCTATAGCATTAGAAATATCATAAATATCAATATAGTTTCCAAAAACCGCTGGAGTATTCCTATCAGTTTTCTCTATAGGTGTTCCAGTAAAAGCAATATAGGTTGCATTTGGCAAAGCATCTCTTAAATATTTAGCAAAACCATATTTTATATTTCCACTATTTTTATCTACCTTTGCTTTAAAACCATATTGAGTTCTATGTGCTTCGTCAACAATTACTATTATATTATCTCTATCAGATAGAGTTTCATAAATATTACCATTTTCAGTCCAAAATTTATGGATGGTTGTAAAAACAACTCCACCACTATCTACTTTCAAAATTTCTTTTAAATGATCTCTGCTTGTAGCCTGAACTGGCTCCTGCCTTAAAATTTGTGTGGCTGAAGCAAATGTACCAAATAGCTGATCATCAAGGTCATTTCTATCGGTTATAACAACAATTGTTGGATTATTAATAGTCTGGATTATTTTTCCAGTATAGAAAAGCATAGATAATGATTTCCCAGAACCTTGCGTATGCCAGACTACACCAGCTTTTTTATCTCCCACGGGCTGATTTTTTGCATTAGGTAGCCCATAACTTTCAGGATTATATCTTACGCTATTTTCACCTATTGCTCTAATTGTTGATTCTACTGCCTTATTTACTGCATAATATTGGTGATATCCCGCTATCTTCTTTGTCTTTTGTATAATTGTTTGTCCTTTTTCATCTTCTTTTTTTGTTTTATCATATAAAATAAAAAATCTTAAGTAGTCTAAGAGGATTTCTTTATTTAATAGTCCTTTTATCAATATTTCAAGCTGGTTTACAAGGTGTGAAGTCTCTTTTCTACCATCTGCTGTTTTCCAGCACATAAATCTATCAAATCCCGCAGACAAACTTCCCATTTTTACTTCGAGACCATCGGAGATAACTAAAATTTCGTTATATATAAAAAGTGAAGGTATAGTTTGTTTATATGTTTGAAGTTGATTGTAAGCTGACTTTATGGTAGCTTCTTCGTAAGCAGGATTTTTAAGTTCTATTACCACAATTGGAAGTCCATTTATAAATATGATAATATCTGGTCTTTTGTTATTGTGGTTTTGTATAACTGTAAACTGATTAACCACTAAAAAATCATTATTTTCGGGATATTTAAAATCAATAAGCCATGCTATATCTCCTCTTTCTATATCATCTTTTTGATATGTTATTTTTACTCCTTCTGTTAGCATTCTGTGAAATATTTCGTTATTTGATATTAGATCTGGTGTGTTTATCTGGGTTATTTGATTTATAACATCGTCTAAGGCATTTTCTGTTAGGTCTGGATTTATTCTTTTTATAGCTAATTTTAATCTTTTGAATAAAATTACATCTACAAAAGACTTTCTTAAAGGATTATTCCCATCAAGTGAAATATCTCCACCAAAAAGATAATCATAGCCTTGTGCTTTTAGAAGGTCTATTGCAAATTGTTCAATTTCTGATTCAGTGATATTAGACATAAAAACTCCTAATAAGAAAAAATATCAAATTCATTTCTATTAATAATTTTATCTAAATTATCTAATTTTTCCCTACGAATAAAATCGGTTGTCTTGATTATAATTTTTAAGCTTTCATTTGATATCCAATCGATATTCCAAATAGTATGTTCTTTATTGAGCACTTTTTTACATAGTTCATCATTAAATTGATGATTTTTATCTATAGGATAAGTTAATCTTTGTAGCCAAATTTCAAGTAATCCTATATTAGGTATTACAGAAAATTTATTTATAATATTTCTAATAATTTCAGATTTTTTATCTTTATCATTCAAATCTTTAAGAATAATACTTATAATTGCAATACATAGAGAAATTACTCTTGGATTTTTATACATTATTTCTGTCAATATAGATATCAATACTTCTATTTCCCTATTTTTTAGAGTTCTTTTTTTATTTTTTGTTTTTTTATATATACTCGTTAACCAGTTAGCTAAAGAGCCACTATTAGGATATGTTTTAGAAAATTTATATAATACTAATAATTCTTTCTGAATTGATGAATAAGACTTATTAATCTCAAAAAACGCAAGTTTATTATCTTTTATAGAAGAAAGAATTATATCACTTTCTACTCTTGTTTTTTTATCATCTAATTTAAAATTAAATTCAAGTAAGATTTCTGATAATAGTTTTAAAATTTTTTCTCCATCGTTTAATTCTCTTACAAAAATTCTATAGTCATCTCTATATCTCAAAATTTTGTATTCTTTAATACCATTAACTTTTATAGCGTTAGATAATTCAAGATCAATATAACCTAAAATTATTTCAGCTATAAAATCTGATAAAACGCTTCCTTGTGGAATGCCATTAGTTTGTCCATAATTCATACTTTGAATACATTCATCTATCTTATTTCCTAATAGTTTTTTATCTTTTCTTTTTTTCTTTGCCACTTCTTTTCCATGTAGTGCCCATGAAATGGTATGTGTGTATATACTTCCATAACAGTTATTAATATCTGTATGAATTAAATAATTAAACTTTAAAGCTAATTTTAATGATTCTTGTTCAATTTGTTCCCACCAAAGCATTATTTGCTCAGCCTTATCTTTTTTCTTTGCTTTACTAATTACTGGAATACTCATGCATTTTATATTAGGATTTTTTTGAAATTGTTTGAATTTTTCTATAATATATTTCCAGTTATTTTCTTCTGTTAAAATACTTGTTATTTCAACATAAATTGCAGGGTTAATAATTTGTAGAGGCCTCCATGAATATTTCCCATTTTTATTGCTATATAAGTGATAATTAACCTTTTCATAATTTGATGGTTTGTTTTTATAAAAATCAGATAATTTTGAATTCATTATATTGTTAGTTTTTGTTAATAGTTCAGAAAAATCAAAATATGGAGGCAAATCAATATTAACATATGATTCAGATTTTAAAAAAAAATTCTTAGCCTCAACATTAGATAAAGATATAATTTTTTTCATAATATTTTTACCCTCACTTCTCCACTCATAAGTTTTGGTAATATTGTGTCTCTTAAATTTTCAAGGGTTTGGATTTGAAGCTTGTTTTGTTGATATTTATAAAATAATGGCTTAACAATTTCATTAAATTTTATAAGTGATTGATTGTCTGGTTTTAGTATTGTTATTTGTTTAATTCCCTCATTGGTTATATCTGGTTGAACTGAACCACTTACAAAAGAATCTTTTATTTCTTGAAATTCTTTAGTTAGTACAAAACACCAAATATAATAATGGCTTAACTCATTTGTTTTTAAGCCTGAAAATCCAGTTGAAAGAATATATTTATCTATATCTGAATAATCATCAAACATTATAAGTTTTCTAACTCCACCTTTTTTAGCAAACCAAACTGAAAATTTTACGGGTTGTATATTCGCTCTTGAAGGTCTATTTTCATAAGTTATTTTTACTCCACCTGTGATATGAGTATCTTGAACATCTCTAGTTGCTAAATAAATTTTTTCACCCTCAAATTTTTCTATTCCACTACTAATTATAGTTGATAATCCACTATCTCCCAACCTTACCTCTTCCCACCCATCTTTTGCATCTTCTATAAAACACTTTCTGAAAAGGGTTTCTGCCATTTTTTCAAGTGTTTGATTTTGCCGATGTAAAAGGTCTATCTTATCATCAAGAGCCGAAAGCACAGAAGCTATAGCTTTTTGCTCAGAAAGAGGAGGGAGTTTTATAATTATTTGTTCAAAGGTTTGTTTTGTTATAGTATCAAAAACTGCTCCGTAAGAATTTGAGATGAAATGTGGAATATTGAATTTTAATAAATAGTATATAAAATCATTAAATGTTAAGCCAGCTTTTGCATTTATCCCATAACAAGATTGATTAAATGCCATATCTCTTCCTAACATAGATATGACACCAACAGTTCCTCGTGCTGAAATAATTATTTGTCCTTTTTTAAGTATATTGGTGGTGCTTTCTTTTAAACCTTTTTCCGTTATTTTCTTTTCTGCGTTATAACAATATTTTCTTCCATTATTAAAATCTGTAATTGAAAGCCAAGGGATATCTCCATTCCAATACTCAGGAACAGATGTTTTAGGTGTTCCTCCAGTAATAATCTCTATTACCTCTCCCAACTTAACCCTTTTCCAACCTTCAGGTATTTTCTCGCTCATCGCTTTTCCTCGTTTAAAATATAATATACACTTCTACCTTTTCCTTTTCTTTGAATAGGACCTTTTTCAACTAAACCCTTTAGAACCTCTTTAGTTTTTGTTTCTTTAGCATTAATTAACTCGGTTGCTTCTCTTTTGGTAATTTTTTTATTATCTAATAAATACAATAATATTTTACTCTCTTCTATAGATAATTGGTCGTAATTGGTCACAATCGGTCGTAATCGGTCGTAATCGGTCGCAGATTTTACTAAATCTGTTTTTTTGGGGTCCTGTTTGTCGTTTAATTTTTTGAATGTTACCCTAAATGAAATGCCCGGTTCGCTCCATTCAAATTTTATTTCAGGATATTTTTTTAATTCTTCAGCAATCAATCTTAATCCATTGCCCCACTGCTCTATGATTCCAAGTTTTTTGAATACTTGAGCAAGAACTTTATTTCTTATGTCAGATTGACCTGACTCCATATCGTCAAAATCAATAGTAGGCATCAATTTACCCGGACTTGTAATCTCAATTTTATCATCAAATATTGCAATTTTAATATCCTTACCACTTAAAGAATAATCTCTATGAATAACAGCATTTCTTATAACTTCTCGAATTGCAATAATTGGATACTCCCACCTATCTTTTCTATAAACTCCTTCATAATATGACCCTTGAGAAATATGCCTTAGAACGAACTTATATGCTTCCTCCGCTTGGAAACTAAGAGGTTCGTCAATACTCTTTTGGTCTATGAAATCTACCGGAATTGTTCCTTTAAACCTTGCGCATTCAATTTTTGCATAAGGAAAAAGTTTATTTCTAATTTCATCATTTGATAATAATATTAGGGCGTTTGTAAGAAATTGCTTATTTTGGTCTGCGACTATTAGATTTAATTTATTTAAAATGGTTTTAGTTAACTTTTCGCCAGTGATTTCTTCGAATTGTTTTGCAAAAAGAGAAATATCCAACATATCAATGCTTTTTGAATATACGGTTAATGAATCAAATGAAATCCCTTGTTTTTGCCTTTCTAACTCTTCTATGATATCTTTATTGGCAAGTCTATTTGAAGAGCCTACTCTTATATAAGTTCCGTTTTCTTTTCCTTTGCTTTTAAGATAGTAAGGGGGGTTATTGCCTTTGTAGATTTTAACAACTATAACGTACTTCCCATCATGATTTATAAATGAAATTTCAGGCAAAATTATAGGATAACAGTTATCATTAATAATATTAGTGATTGATTCTTCTGTCTCTAACAAGTCTTCTTCAGGAACTCCTATTATTTCTCTTGGATTATTTTTTACACCGATATAAATTTCGCCTCCGGCGTCATTGGCAAAAGATACAACGGTTTTACATAAATCAATTTTATTTGGCAAACTCTCTTTAAATTCAAGCTTTCTATTTTCTGGTTGTTTTATAATTCCATCTAATCTCATAGTTCAAACTTTATCCCTTTGACATCCTGTGTAAAAATTGCACTGGTTGAATCTTCATGAAGTTCTCCAGCTTTATAAATATTTCTGATATGTTTTACAATAAAGGTTCTATCAACATCAAACAATTCATCCAATTTATGTGAATCAAGACTTAGTGTTTCTCAACTGCAACTCAGCTTTTTATCGCTATCTTCAAAAATAACTATACGATTTTCTATTCTAATTATATGCCCTTAATCTCTATCTTTTCTAAATTCTCAATAATAAGCTTATTCAATCTTTCCTCTTCTTTCAGCTGCTGTAAAAATTCAACTTTTAATTTATTAAACCTTTCTTCAAAATCAAAATTGTCCTCTTCATCCGCAAGTCCTACATATCGGCCCGGTGTAAGAACATAATCAAGATTTCTTACTTCCTCAATTGTTGCAGACTTGCAAAATCCTTTTATATCTTCATAACTTCCATCTTCTTTTTGCCATATATGGTATATATCTGCAATTTTTCTTATATCATTTTCTGTTAATACCCTTTGACTTCTGTCTATAAGTTGCCCCATATCTCTTCCATCAATAAATAAAATCTGACCTTTTCTTGTCGTTTTATTTTTCCTTATAAACCATAGGGAAGCAGGTATCTGGGTATTTAAAAAAAGTTTAGCAGGGAGATTAACAATACAGTCTATAATATCATCTTCAATCATATTTTTTCTGATTTCATATTCTTCTTTGCTTTTTGTAGTTAAAGAACCTTTTGCTAAAACAAAACCTGCTTTTCCGTTAGGTGAAAGATGAAAAATAAAATGTTGTATCCATGCATAGTTCGCATTCCCTTCAGGGGGCACACCATAATTCCATCTATCATCTTTTCGTAATAAAGCCCCACTCCAATCACTGTCATTAAAAGGTGGATTTGCTATTACAAAATCAGCTTTTAAGTCTTTGTGTGCGTCATTTAAAAAAGATCCTTCAGGATTCCATTTTACCTGTGAGCTATCTATTCCTCTTATAGCAAGATTCATCTTACAAAGTCGCCATGTTGTTTGATTACTTTCCTGTCCATAAATAGAGATGTCGTTTATTCTTCCCTGATGTTCCTTAACAAATTTTTCTGATTGAACGAACATACCCCCACTTCCACAACATGGATCAAATACCCTCCCTTTATAAGGCTCAAGCATTTCAATTAAAAGTTCTACTATGCATCTTGGAGTATAGAATTGTCCTCCCTTTTTCCCTTCTGCTAAAGCAAATTGACCTAAAAAATATTCAAAAACATGCCCTAAAATATCTGAAGTTTTTTCTTTTATTTCATTAATTTTGATATTACTAAAAAGGTCAATTAATCCTCCAAGAGATATTGAATCAATATTTCCTCTTGCATAAACTTTAGGTAAAACTCCTTTTAAGGATGAATTTTCATTTTCTATAAGATCCATTGCTTTGTCAATAATCTTACCTATTTCTTGATTTTTTGCATATGTTTTTAAATAGTTCCATCTTGCTTCACTTGGAATAAAAAAAACATTTTCTGCTTTATATTCATCTTTATCTTCCGGGTCTGCTCCTTCATATTTGTTTTCACCTTTTTTAAGTTTTTCATATAAATCTTCAAATGCTTCAGAAATATACCTTAAAAAAATAAGCCCTAAAACAACATGTTTGTATTCTGCAGCATCGATATTCTTCCTTAATTTATTAGCTGACTCCCATAAAGCTTGTTCTAAAGGCTTATTTTGTTTTTCTAATACATCTTTTTTATTATTTCCCATATAATTTTTCTCCCTTACTAAAATTAATATAATCTTTGTTAATTATATATCAAACTTATATAAGAAATTATATAAAAAGTAATATAGAAAATTTATATCAAAAAATTTATGTATGAAATAACTTTTCGATAAATTAATAAGCATCCTTTTAGTATTTGAAATCTTAATTTTTTAAGATATTCAAATTCCCTTTATTATAATACTTATTCTAATACGAAATTTAATCTTAAATATTAAGTTTGCTTTATCATTATAATACAATTAATTTATTTTTAAGTGTTTTTATAAAAAATAATTTAATAATTCAAGTTTCGCACCCTTAAAAAGTGCATAAATATTGAAACAAATATTGAAAAAAAAGCCCTGGCTAGTATATTTGTTATGATAACAACAACAAAAATCCAACCAGGGAGGAATACATGATTCCTGAACTAAATATATTCAAAGAAATTGAAGAAGTCAAGACCATATGGGAATCAACCATTAGCTACCCTAATGGATGTTTAGACTTTATTGAAACAATTATAAAAAAAGAGAAACTTATGTATCGTGCATCAATAATTAAAGAGCAAGGTATTTCTGCAAAGATACTAATTAGTGATTACATAAGACATCGTTTACAGGGCTCATCAAGTATTGATAGATCGGTGAAGTTTTTGTATGAGTTGAAATCAAATGTTTATGGAAAAGATGCGATGTATCGACTTCTAAAAAGCCCCGAACCCCAATGGTCATTATTTCTTTATAGATTTACAAAAGGAGTTATGAATACATTTGAAAAAGAAATCCAGGAAGTTTCTGATGGCTACCGATCTGTTATTATAGATGATACGACTATTAAAAAGAGGGGCAAGAAGATAGAAGGGGTTACATATGTTCATGATCATACAACAAACAAGAAAGAACTTGGATACAAGTTATTGACAGCGAGCTATCATGATGGTTCAACACTTTACCCTCTATTATATTCAATTCATTCAGAGGGAGATGCAAAATTACTTAGTCAAGGGAAAAGCAAAATTGAAGTTGTAATGCAGTGGATAAGGAAGTTACTTAGCTCAAAACTTCCAATTGATTATTTTTTATTTGACTCCTGGTATTTCACAAAACAAATAGCTGAACTGCTTGAAAATAGGAGGAAACGAAACTTAAATACAGCTCATTTCATAACAAAAGCAAAGGTAAGCATGAAAATGGAGATAGAAGGTAAGAAATGGAAGATTGGGAAGTTTATTCAAGCTGTAAGAAAAAAGATGAAAAGATCCCGACAACTTCATGCTCAATATTATACGGATATAGGTTATATTGGTAGATATAAGGTTCGTTTTTTTATTGTTAAATTTGCTGGATCTACAAAGAAGCAGGTATTGATAACATCTGATTGTTCATTATCTTTTAAGGAAGCTTGTAATCTTTATTCGAAGAGGTGGGCAACGGAAGTTTTTTACAAGGAAGCTAAGCAACTACTAAGATTAAGAGGGTTGTCAGAGCACTTCTTTTGCTCATCAAAATGCCCATATTGCTATTACATTAGTATTGTATTCCACTCTTGCAGCATTTAAGAGTTCTTCCTCTTATTATACATTGGGTGGATTATATTCATCGATAAAGGAAAATCTTTCATCTATGACAGTTACTATGAAAATATGGAAAGCTTTTATAAGGTTTTTAGAAGCAATAAATGAGATGTTGAAAAAATTAATAAATAAAGATGGAATAAAACCTCTTTTAGAAGAATTGACAAGGTTTTTAGTTAATTTTAATTTAGTTTTTAATACAGCATAAATAAGGAATTAAAAGGTGCGAAAGTTGAATTAATAAATTTACTTTATAATTATAGTTAAATTCTTTCATATATGAAAACTTAAGATGCGATAATTTAAAATTTCAGGAAATTTAAATTTATAGTAAAGTTATTTTTTATAATAAAATTATTTATTTTAAGTAATTTTTTAACATTCTCAAAATAAAAGTTATTTAAGCTAATTATAATTATTAAATTAGAATAAAGCGAATATATCTAATACCCGTAAATATTAACCCCTTTTTTCTTAAAAAAATCAATAGTTTTCTCATTGCTTACATAACCATTTTCTCTTGATTGATCGTCCACAAAATCGTCAAAAATTGCGCTATCTGGAGCTATTGGTAAAATTAAGAATTTTTTATTTTCCATATCATCATAGATTGCAAAAGCTTCATGTAAAACTGCAGCATATAAAATATGTGCTGTTAGTTCTGAATTATTTTCTATACAACGATTAGCTGCATTTGCCAATCGACCAAAAAAATCGTCTTTTATTAAATAATCTATTCTGTCTTCAGCATAAAAAGCATCTCTTATTTTTTCAAATAGCCATGAAAGTTCATGTGAAAATTGTGTAATAACATATATACTTCTGAAAAAAAATGTTTTTGTTTCATCTTCTGATGGTTCGGTATTTGTTATATTCACATGCGCCCCAGACCAATTTATTTTAGAAGCTGGTAGTTGGTTATGCTCAAGAATTTTTGAAAGCCTTTCGAGTTCTTCCAATGTTTTCATAATTCCTCCTTTTTTTATAATATTTATTTAACAAAAATCCATAATATATCCAACACAGGTTTAGATGACATTTAGGTGTCATCATTATATCAGAAAAATGATAAAAAAGTCAAGTACTATTTTAAATTCTTTTATTTTTATATGATAAATTATAAAAGGATAAAATTAAATTTATTATCTTTTTGAAAATAAAAGATATGATTAATTTTACTTTTAATTTACAAACAGGATATTTATTCTATATTTAATCTATATTTTTAATAAGGTTGACTTTGATACGAATTATAATTTTTTGTATTATTTTAAAAGTGTCCCAAGTTTTCGTAAAAATTTTTCTATTAATGCATTAATTTTTTAATTTAATAGGGAGATTTTAAATTAGTTTTAATAAAAAATAAAGATTAAAGAGGATAAATGTTTTTTTTATATTTTTTAATTATTGCATTAATATTATTCATTTTGTTAATTCTTTTATCATCCTTATTTTTTACTTTTTTACTTATTCCGATAAAAAAATTTTCTAAAAATTTTACAATTGAGGATGGAATTAAAAAATCGGAATTTACTGAAAATGAATTAAAAGAAGGAAAAATCGATTTTTCATTTATAAGTAGATTTGGATATATCTTAAAAGGACAGATTTTTGTAAGAGATTTAGAAAAAATTGTTATTTTCAGTCATGGAGTGACATGGACTTTATATGGTATGTATAAATATATAATTCCATTTTTGAATCAAGATTATACCTGTGTATTGATAGATTCAAAAGGTCATGGAGAAAGTACGGGTGGTTTTCCAACCTATGGATATTATGAAAAATATGATCTTGTTGATTTTTATTATTTTGTAATGGATTTTTTAAAAACAAAATATTTTGAAAAATTACAAAAAACTAATGATGAATCTTCTGATAAAAAGAATTCAGATAATAAATTTGATAAAAATTATAAACCAATAGTAGGGCTTTTTGGTGAATCAATGGGTGCTGCAATTACTTTACAGGCTTTGAATCTTTTTAACAAGGGTGATATTTCATTTTGTATAGTTGAATCTCCTTTTTCAGATTTGAAAAAGCTTTGCCTTATAAAGCTTAATGAATCTATAAAGATAAAATTCTTAACCAATATAATTTACCAGATTTCTCGAATGATGATTAAAATACTTGCTAAATTTGATATTGAAAAAATAAAACCAATTGAAATAGATGATAATATTGATGTTCCTATTCTCTTTTTTCATGGTAAAGATGATAGACTTGTTCCTTATTTTATGTCAGATGAAATCTATGAAAGAAGAAAAGAAAAATATTATAGTGAAATATACATAATAAAAGGAGCAGATCATACAAAGGGATTTATGATGGAAAAAGATTTTTATATTGAAAAAATATTTGATTTTATTAAAAAGGTAATTGATAAGAATAATATAGACAAGAATTAAATATAAAAATTTAAGAATCTAAGAATATAAGAAGAATAAGAATAATACAGATAAGAACTAAATTATAAGAATCTGAGAATCTAATAATTTAAGAATAATAAGAACAATACAGATTAGAAGAAGATAATTAGAATAAGATAAATAAGATATAAGAAGAATAGATTAAAATAAGATATAAAAATAACAGATTATAACAATATATAAAAATAAAGGGAAATAGATAATAAAGTTTAAAATAAATTGGAGTGAAGGATGGAATGTAAAATAAGTCAAAATAAACTAAAATGCAACTGCACTTATGAGCCATGTCCAAGAAAAGGAATATGTTGTGAATGTCTTGAATATCATAGGAAAAATGGAGAGCTTCCAGCCTGTTATTTTTCAAAAGAAGGCGAAAGGACCTATAATAGATCTATAGAAGCTTTTATAAAAGATTATAGCAGAAGAAATTAATGTTTTATTGTATTTTAGATAAGAATTGTCTTTTAACAAAAAAATCATAATATTAATTTTAATATTAATTTTAATATCCTGATATTATTTCTTTGATAAATCAAAATCAAAAAAAATCAAAAAAAATTGAAAAAATTATAATTATTTAAATATTTAAGGTTGAAATTATAGTAAATTAAATTATATTTAAAATTGTAAAATAGTTTTTCTTTTAATAAATTAAGGGTTTAGGGGGGAAGATGAGATTCAAAATTTCTATTTTTATAATTCTTATTCTTATTTTTTTTATTTTTACAGGATGTCCATCGGTTAAAGAAAAAGTTGCTACTCCCACTTTTGATATACCTGGTGGGACTTATCCGACTTTTCAATCTGTTAAAATCACTTGTGCAACTGAAGGTGCGACTATCTATATAACTACCGATGGAACTGATCCTACTACATCATCTACAGTATATGATGGTACCTTTGTTTTCATGGGAAATGGAACATTAAAGGCTATGGCAGCAAAAAGTGGTTATGATAATTCAGATATAGCTTCTGCGACTTATACATTGAATTTTGGGAGTTTTAATCTTGATATTCCCTGGAATAGGTTAATAGGCGGATCTTTAAAGGATGAAGGTCTTGATATTACTTCAGATTCTTCAGAAAACATATATGTTACTGGAAGAACTTTAAATTCTTTGGAGGATTCAAACTTAGGAACTCAAAATAATAATGGTAAAGAGGATATTTTTATAGTTAAATATGATTATAAGGGTTTTCCTTTATGGGTAAGAGTAAGAGGTGGATCAGAAAATGATGGTGCAACTGCTATCGCTGTTGATTCATCAGATAATGTATATATCGCGGGTTATACTGCAAGTTCATTTGATGGAAATACAAATAACGGGAAAAGTGATATTTTTGTAATGAAGTATAATTCATCTGGTACTTGGCAATGGACAAAATATTTTGGAGGTTCTGAAGCTGATGAAGCAAACGATATTGTTGTAGGTTCAGATGGTTATATTTATGTTACGGGTTATACAAAAAGTTCTTTTAATGGCCAAAGTAATACCGGAGGCCAAGATTTATTTGTATTAAAATTAGATAGTAGTAATGGTAATCCCTTAAACACTATTATATATGGGACCCCTGATAATGAGTGTGGTTATGGTATAGGATTAGATTCTGGGAAAAATATTATAGTATGTGGAACTCAATTAAATTCAGATATCTATCAGTATGCAGATATTTATTTAGTCAAATTTAATCCAGATGGTTCTTTAGAATGGTCTATTCAAAAAGAAATACCTTATGCTCAGGTGCCATATGCCCTAGCTATTGATTCACATGATAATATATATATAACAGGTTATACAGAAAGAGAAATAGAAGGTCAAATATTGAAAGGGGGTAAAGATATCTTTCTAATTTCATATGATTTAAATAATAATTTAAATTGGGTAAAATTGATTGGTGGATTGGAAGATGATTATGCAAATGATATTTATTTTAATGATGGTTATTTATATATAGTAGGTCATACTAAAAGTTCTTTTAATAATCAAACAAATCATGGGGGTTATGATATTGTTATTATGAAATATGATACTTCTGGTAACCATTATTGGAGTTTATTTAAAGGAGGTACTTTGGATGAGGGAGGTTATGGGATAGCAGTAAGTAATGATGGGAAAAAAATTTATGCAGTTGGAAGCACAAAAAATTCTTTTAATGAATATAATAATGAACAAATTAACAACGGTGATTATGATTGTATAACAATAAAATATAGATTAGAATAGATTTTTTAAGGTTAATATTTTGAAAATATTTACATTAATTGAAAATACAGTTTTTCAAGCAAGTCTTTTTGCTGAACATGGGCTTTGCCTTTTGATAGAAGCTGATAAAAAGATTCTTTTTGATACAGGGCAAAGCCCAAAATTTATTGAAAATGCAAAACTTTTAGGGATAGATATTGAGGATATCGATTATCTTGTAGTAAGTCATGGACATTATGATCATGCAGGTGGAATTGAAGCTTTTTGCAAGATTAATAAAAAAGCCCATATTTTTGTGGGTGAAGGTTTTTTTACACCAAAATTTAAGGATAAAAGCAAATTTATAGGTATAAAAGATTTAATTTATAAAAACGATAACTTAAAATCAAGATTTAACTTTGTAAATAAAATAACCAATATTTGCACAAACTTTTATATTTTACCTAAGATAAAGATAGAGAATAATTGGGATACTCATTTTGAAGGTATGTATATAGCAGATAACAATATTAATAGTATTAATAATATTAATAATATTAAGGATAAAAGTGAAATAAAAAATTTTACTAACAATAAGGATAAAAATGATAATATTGATAACATTGAAAGATATCAAATCGATCAGTTTGAAGATGAAATCGCCTTAATCATTGAAAAAGATGATAAAATAAAAATAATAAGTGGGTGTTCTCATAGAGGGATAACAAACGTCATTCAAATGGCATTAAATCTTTTTAATAGACAAATTAATTTAGTATTGGGGGGATTTCATATTTCAAATTTAGATGATTTTAATATGCAAAGGTTTATAGAAAAATTATCCTGCTTTTCAATAAATAAAATCGGATGTTGTCATTGCACAGGCATAGAAAAATTTGCAAAATTAAAAAATGTTTTTGGCGAAAAGGTTTTTTATAATTCGACAGGTAATATAATAGAAATATAAGAAATTCTTTATTTATTATAAAAATATGAGATTATGGTCTATCAGCCCAGAATATTTAGATACCAAAGGACTTTTAGCTTTGTGGAGAGAAACACTACTTGCTAAAAAAGTGCTTGAAGGCAAAACTAAAGGTTATAAGAATCATCCTCAACTTATAAGATTTAAAAAAACTTGCGATCCTCTTTTATACTTAAATTTATATCTTTATCAGATATATTTTGAGGCAATTAAAAGAGGATTCAATTTTGATAAAAATAAAATAGATTTTGATAAAATATCGAATCTAAATATTTCAAATATTAATAAAATCAAAGTATCTTATGGACAGGTTAAGTATGAATATGAATTTTTGATGTCAAAACTAAAAAAAAGAGATTTTAAAAAATATACAGAAAATAAAAATACAAATATTGGAAATATAGATAAAATTGAGGTGAACCCAATTTTCGAGATTGTTGAAGGTGATATTGAAAAATGGGAAAAGGTTAAGGATTTTAGGAATACTTGAAAAATAAATTTATTATATAAAATTTTGTTTAAAAGAATTTTATTAAAAGTTAAAAGCTTTTAATATTGTCTTAGTTAAAAATTAATATAAATTAACAAAAAAGGAGATAGATATGAAAAAAGAGATCTCGGGTGAAGGTGTTCCATTAGCTGTCGGACCATATTCTGCTGCGATAAAAGTTGGAAATATGATTTTTACTTCGGGGCAGCTTCCAATTAATCCCGCTACCAACGAACTTGTTAATGACAATGTAAAAAAAGCCACAAAGCAAATTTTTGATAATATCAAAGTCATTCTTGAAAAAGAAGGATTTTCTTTAGATGACATTGTTAAAGTAACTGTTTTTTCATCAAGTATGAGTTATTTTGCAGAGTTTAATGAATACTATTCAACTTTGTTTAATAAACCATTTCCCGCAAGAAGCTTTATTGAAGTATCTAAGCTTCCAAAAGATGCTTTAATAGAGATAGAGGTTATTGCAATAAAAGAATAATTTTACTGTCTGAAATTGTTCATAAATTTCGATATATTAGTTTTTCTGCTAAAATATTATATTAAAGAAAATTCTTTATTATATATTTATTTTTTTACTTGAATATCTTTTTAACGTTTATTTATTTTATTCTTTTTAATTGATCTTTTATAAT
>DAOOKC010000012.1:0-32493 GCA_035385485.1 Exilispira sp. | reverse complement strand
ATTTGTGAAAATTAAAAAATTTAAATAAAAAAAAGCAAAACTAATGGATAATTACTTCGAACTTATTTCCACAATGAGGGCAGATTACTCTTAATGTTTTTCCTTTAAGATAAGGAATTCTAAGTTTTTCATTACAATATTTGCAATTAATTACCTTTTTTCTTTTAAAAATATTTTTTACAAATGATTTAATTTTTAGATTAAATGATCTTATTTTATTCAAAATATTTATGCTGTTAAAATTATTAAAATCATAAAAGCTTTTCATCTTGTTTAAGACCTTAAAATTCTTTTTATATAATATAACAAAAAATACCTATTTTGAAAAGATAAAATAAAAAAGGCTACCTCATCATTTTTGAGATAGCCCTTCTTATTTTAACAAAAATAAAAAAATAATAAAACAAATAAAATAATAAAAAAGATAAAAGAATATTAAATAGCTACTATTCTTCTTCTTCAGCAGTAATAAATTTCTTCCTTTCTTCTATAACCTGTTCAGCAAGTTTTCCAGATATTGGAGAATAATGAGAGAATTCAAGTTCAAATGAAGCAGTTCCCTGAGTTATTGATTTTAAGTCTGTTGCATATCTTAAAAGTTCACTATGAGGAACTTCTGCTTTTATTAAAGTTAAGCCACCAGGAATTGGATCCATTCCTAAAATTTTTCCTCTTTTACCATTTAAATCTGAGATAATGTCACCAGTATATTTATCCATGGCATATACGGAAAGAGTCATTATTGGTTCAAGTAATATGGAATCACCTTTTGTCATCGCATCTTTTAATGCCTGTCTTGCTGCAATTTTGAATGACATTTCAGATGAGTCAACTTCATGATAAGAACCATCAAAAAGCTCAACTACAATATCTATTATAGGGAATTTTCCAAGAACACCGTTATTTAAGCCTTCTAAAAGACCTTTTTCAACTCCTGGGATATATTGTTTAGGAATGACTCCACCAACGATAGAATTTATAAATTTAAAGCCTTCACCTCTTTTATTTGGAGAAACTCGTATTGCAACTTCACCATATTGTCCATGTCCACCAGATTGTTTTTTATGTTTATATCTTGATTCTACCTGTTTTGTTATAGTTTCTTTATAATTAATTCTTGGAATTGATGTCTCAAAATCAAGTTTTAACTGTTTTCTGATTTTTGAAAAATATACTTCAAGATGAAGTTCACCCATACCTGAAATAACATTTTGTTTTGTTTCTGGATCATATTTAACGATTAAAGTAGGATCTTCTTCACTATATTTATGTAAGGTGGAAATCAACTTATCTTCAGTATTTTTATCTTTTGCTGAAATTGCAACTGAATATACTGGCTGAGGAAGTTTATCGAAAGCATAGGTATAAGAAAGATCTTTACTTCCAATTGTAAAGGTTGTGCTTATATCATCAATCTTTTGAAGAACTATGATATCTCCCGCGACACCTTTTTCGATATCTTCAATCTTGTTTCCAAATGGTTGCAAAATTTTGGTAACTTTGAATCTATTATTTTTTTCAACTATTAAGACTTCATCATCTTTTTTTATTTCACCCTGTAAAACTTTTATAAATGAAAGTTTACCATTAAATTGATCAAGAACTGTTTTAAAACAAAAACCACAGAAAGTACCGTTGCTATTGATTTCAACCTGTATTTCTTTATTTTCTTGTCTTGAAATTGCCTTAAATGTTTTTTTTGAAATATAAGAAGGGAATGATTTACCAATAATTTCAAGAAGACTTGCGATTCCGCCATTATCAAAAGAAGAACCACATAATACAGGTATAAATTTACCTTTACTTACGGTTTTTGTAAATCCATCCAATATTTCACTTTCAGTCAAACTTTCACCTGAAAGGACTTTTTCTATATAAGCATCTTCGCCTTCCGCAACTGCTTCCATTAATTTATCTAAAATTTTATTTACTTCTTCTTTTTTATTATCAGGGATCTGGCTTTCTTTATAGGAATCACCACTTTTGAGGTATGCTTTTTTAAATAAAATATCTATATAACCTATTGTCTTTTTGTTTTCAACTATTGGAATAACAACCGGGACAATTGGTTTACCAAAACTTTCCTGAAGATTTTTAAGAACTTTTTCAAAATCAGCATTTTCTTTATCCATTTTATTTATAAAGAAAACTCTTGGTATCTCTTTATCTTCACAGAGTTTCCAGTGCTTAACTGTTTCAATCTGAACACCTGCTTCAGAATCGATAACAATAATAGCTCCGTCAATAACCTGTATTGAGGATCTAACTTCTCCAACAAATTCTGCAGAACCTGGAGCATCTATAAAATTGTATTTAAAATCCATATATTTGGTGGCAAAAATAGTTGATTTTAATGAAATTTTTCTTGCTTTCTCTTCTTCATCAAAATCTGAAGCAGTAGTTCCTTTTTCTATACTACCTTTTTCTTTGATTGTTTTAAGATTGAATAAAATAGATTCTAACAGCATGGTCTTTCCGGAACCTGTATGACCCAAAAAGATAATGTTTCTGATGTTAGTAGATGGCACAACAATACTCATAATTCCTCCAAAAGTTATTTTAAATAAAAGTATTAATAATTTCCAATAAACTTACTAAACAAATTTGCATAAAATATTAACAATGTCAAATATTTCAGTCTTTAATTTAAAATTTATTGTTCAAAAAATCGATTCTTGCTTTTTGAAATTATACTGTTATTTATTAACTTAGTAAAATAAAAGATAATAATGTATAAAATTTAATTTATTTTTTTTGAAAAATAAGTATAATAAATGTTTTGCCAGGATGGATAAACCGAATATTTAATTTTATTTAATGATTTTTTAGGAGTGAAAATAAGATGAATACCATTTTAGGAAATTGCATTAAAATAATCAAAAAGATAAAAAACATAAAAGAGATAAGTAAGATAGAACAAATTAAAAATATAAAAAAGATAAATCAAATAAAAGAGATAAAAAATATGGAAAAAAGATATGAATTAAAATCTGTTTTTTTTATTATTATGATTATTTATTCAGTATTTTTTATTTCCTGCAATTCGACTGATAAAATAATTAAAACATATAGTTATTTTCCAAATCAATCAGATATTGAAGAGATTTTTCAATCAAAAGAATATAATAAAATAATGAATTATTATATTTATTTTCAAAACTCTCAGGATAAAGCATTCAAAGATAAGCTAGATGAAAAGATGAAGGAATTTTTAGCTATAAAATTGGAGGATGATTTAAAAAATGACACAAATATTCAAAATATTATAAGAGATATTAATAATTATTTGTATTTTAAAATTTTTGTTATTAATAAATCCTTTGATCAGAAAAATAATGAAAATAAAAAAATTGATAATTTTAATTTTATTAGTTTTAATATAGAAGATGAACTAATAAACCAGGTATTAAATTATCTTAAAGAAAAAATAAATAGAATTGATAATTATTATCTTTACAACTCCTATTTATCCTATATAAAACTTGTCTTTCCGTTTTGGATGGATAAATTTGAAGAATTAAATAGGAAAAATTTCGATCAGTCTAAATTTATATCATCATATGAGGATGTCTATAAAAATAGTGTTATGGTTATTTTAGATAAAGGTATAAGGATAGAAAATAATCAATCTATTCCCGATATATCAATCGGAACCGGTTTTTTTATAGACAGGGATAAAATAATTACAAATTTTCATGTTGTAAATGGTGAAGGAAAAAAATTTATGCTTTCCGTTAAGATAAATTCTTATACCTTTCCCGCATCAATAGTTGCTTTCGATGAATCTTTAGATCTTGCAGTTTTGCAGATCCCTTTTGAAAACAAAGATTTTAAATATTTTAAGATTTCAAAAGAAATAAAGATTGGGGATGAAGTTATTGCATCAGGTAATCCTTATGGGCTGAGTTTTTCAAATACAAAAGGTATAGTCTCAAATATAGACAGAAAATTTCTAGAAATAGGAAATGTTATTCAGATTGATGCACCATTAAATCCTGGTAATTCCGGTGGTCCAGTATTTAAGCCAGGATTTGAATTAATAGGTATCGCATTCGCATCTATTTCAAATACCCAAAATTTAAATTTTATTCTTCCAGTATCTTTTATGCTTGATGATTTATTTAAGATAGAAAATGGACCAGAGATAACACGAAGCTGGCTTGGTTTTTACTTTTATGAAGATAATATAATATATCAGGCAAAGGCAACACAAAATTACAATTATCTTAGCACAAATAATCTGAAAGATTTAGAAAATATTAGATTTCTATATTCAAGTATTGAAAGCCAGAAAAATAAGGAATACTATATGGCTTTACAACATTATATCTGCAGTTTACCTGAATCTTCTTTTATTCCGATTGTGATAAAGAATCAGATTCATTTTTTAGTAACAGAAAGAAGGCCGAAGTATCCTATTTATTATTCAATTATGAATGATCAAATAAATAATTGTTTAAATATGATTTTCGATGCCAAATTAACAGCAGAATCCGAATATTTTAAGATTGAAAAACTATATAATCCAGAGATTTCTCTTTTTTATGGGATTTATCAGGGTGATTTAGTTAAGATTCAAAACTATTTTATTCAATCCCAAAAGAAAATTATTGTTATTTATATTTCTATAAAAAGATCAAAGTATGGGTGGTCTTCTTTAAATATTGCGATAAATTTACCATTTTCGCAACCTGGTTTTTTTTAATTTGTTGCAAAAATAGTTTTTGTTGTTAATCTTTTATACAGTATAGAAATATATATAATATTACCAATTAGACTTACCAATATAATTTATTTTAAAAATATTAAAGATAAGGAGCAGATTTTATGATTTTGGCTAATGATTTAAGAAGAGGTCAGGTTATCAATTATAATGGGGAATATCATCTTGTTGTTGACTATCATCATCATAAACCAGGTAAAGGTAATGCTATTGTTAGAGTTAAATTAAAAAACCTTAAGAAAGGCAATATCTTTGAATATACTTTTAATCCAGAAGAAAAATTTGACGATGTTCCTGTATTTAGAAGAAAAGCAGAGTTTCTATATAAAGATAACGACTTTTACACTTTTATGGATAATGAAACTTATGAACAGGTTCAAATTCATGTTGAAGATTTAGGGGATAATGTTTATTATCTTAAAGAAGGATTTCAGGTTGAAATTGAATATATTGATGAAAAGCCAATATTTGTATATCCACCAACGTTTATCAATCTTGTTGTTACTGAGACCGAACCTGGCTTAAAAGGAGATACTGTTTCTGGTGGTTCCAAGCCCGCTATTTTAGAAACAGGATTAAAGGTAAGTGTTCCACTTTTTATAAAGGTTGGTGATGTTTTGAAAATAGACACAAGAGATGGCTCTTATGTAGAAAGGGCTTCAATATAATTAACTATTAAGAAATTTAATAAAGGTTTTATAAAAAGGGACTTAATGCCGCAAGATTCCTCTTTGAATTTGGCAATAAAATATCTGCATCAAAAGCAATATCAAAAGGCAGAGGCTATTTTTCAAAATCTTATTAGAACATTACCTTTTGATGAAGTCATAGTGCTATATTATGGTTATACTTTGATTGAACAACAAAAATTTGAGGAAGCTTTGCAGGTTTATAGACAATATTTATCAATTAACTCAGATCAATATAGACTACTTAGAGCTTTTTGCTATGCTAAAATGGGTTTTCTTGAAAAATCACTTAATGATTGGATTAAACTTTCAAAAGAAGGAAATAAAATAGCCTCAAATATACTTATTGACTTAAAAAGATCTAAAGATAATAAGGCATTTTTGACATTTTTAAAATATAATAAAGCCTGTGGGCCTCTTCCATCTTACAATATTAAAAAAAAGAAAAGAAATAAATTTAAAAGTGATTTATCAAAAATAGTTGAATTTGAAAACATAAAGAATATTTTTAATTTTAATTCTTTTAATAAAAATAAAGTGGTTATTCTTCTTTCTATATCGATTATTGTTATCTTTGGCATTTTTTTAGTTTTAAGTTTAGGGAATTTCAGATCAAAAGATAATAAAAATGAAGGTGCGAGCCAATTTGTAAATAATAATATCAATTTAGAAAAGCAATCTATTCTTCCTATTACTATCATTTATCAATATAAAGATAATAAACAGGTAGAAAAAGATTTAGCACTTGCAAAAAAATATATTACTCAATCAGATTACAACAACGCAAGATTACTATTAAATAAAATAATTTTTTCCAATGCAGATAAGAAATATAAAGAAAAATCAAAAAACCTTGAAAATCTTTTAACAGAGCCTTTTTTCAATAAATTGATCTATAATCCTACATTTAATGAGGTTATTCAAAATCCAATACTTTATTCTAATCTATTTATTCAGTGGAAAGCAATTGTCTATGAGATTATAGATGATTTAAATTTTTCTGTAATGATTTATTCTAAAAATCCTATATATATAGATGGAATAGCTAAATGCATATTACCTAAATCCTATCCTCTTTTTGTAAAGCAACAGGTTGAAATTTTCGGTAAGATCTTATCTGTTGAAGAAAATAAGATACCTATTATCGATATCAAAAATATAAGAGTTATTTATGAGTAAATTCTTGGATGATAAAAAAATTAAAATAAAAAATATATTGCAAATAGAAGAAAAAATTTATGGAATAAGAAATAAATAAAAGAAAAAGAGATAAAGGAGGTTTTTATGAATATCTTTGAAGTTAAGATTAAGAAAAATGAAAATGATAATATCATAATTGGTCAGACTCATTTTATAAAAAGTGTTGAAGATATTTATGAAGCAATCAAAAACATTTCCCCTTCAGGAGAGTTTGGTATTGCCTTTAATGAAGCTTCAACTGATAGACTTATAAGATATACTGGAACAAATAAAGAAGCGATAGATTTAGCTATAGAAAATTGTAAAGAAATAGGAGCTGGGCATATTTTTTGCATAGTCTTAAAAAATATTTATCCCATACAGATACTTAATGCAATAAAATTTATTCCAGAGGTCTGTAATATCTTTTGTGCAACGGCAAATGAAGTTTCTGTCATTGTAGCTGAAAATGAAAAAGGAAGAGGTGTATTAGGTGTTATTGATGGGCAATCACCTTTAGGCGTTGAAGATGAAAATAAAAAGAAAGAAAGGCATAATTTGTTAAGAAAATTTGGTTATAAAGAGTAGATATTTTATAATAAAATATAAATTAATTCAGGAAAAATTATGGGTAAAAAAATATTTATATCTGCAGGAGAAGTTTCAGGAGATCTTCAAGGATCACTTTTAATTAAACAGATAAAAAAACTTGATGATTCCATTGAATTTTATGGTTTTGGAGGAAGATTTTTAGAAGAAGTTGGTGTTAGGATTATCTTTGATTTTACCCATAGATCTTCTGTAGGCTTTTTAGAGTCTATTCCATATATTTTTGATCATTTTGTTGTTATGAAAAAGGCTTTAGATTTTATAACAAAAGAAGAAAATAGGCCAGACTTAGCTATTTTAATAGATAATCAGGGATTTAATATTCCTTTTGCCAAAGAACTTAAAAAACTTGGAATAAAAACAATATATTATTTTCCACCCCCTCTTTCTATATGGGGTAAATCAAGTGGTAAAAAACTTGTAAAAATAATTGATTATTTTTTTGTGCCATTTTTACCTGATTATAAAGAATATTCAAAACTAACTGAAAATGCATTTTTCTACGGGCATCCATTTTTTGACAAAGAATATCTTGAAGAAAAACTATCTGAAAAACCACCAGAAGATGCTTACTTTGATAAGTTTTATTTTTTACTTCCTGGCTCAAGAGATCAGGAGATAAAAAATTTACTTGATCCTTTTTTAAAAGTTGCTGATTATCTATATGATAAATATAAACTTTATGCTTATCTTCCTGTTGCAAATAATAAATTTTTACCAAAAATAAAAGAGCAGGTTGGTAGTAGAAGATATATAAAAATATTGGATAAATGCTATTATTCACTTTATAAAGATGCAAAATTTGTTTTAATGGCTTCAGGAAGTGCAACACTCGAGGCATTGCTTCTTAAAATTCCTCATATTATATGTTATAAGGTTTCTGCAACAACTTTTTTTATAGGAAAAATGCTTGTTAAAACAAATCATGTTGGAATGAGTAATATTTTAGCAGGCGAGGAGATAGCACCTGAGCTATTGCAAAAAAAATGCAATGTTAAAGAGATGATAAGAAGAATAGAACAACTTTTTGATCCAGAGTTTAAAGCAGAAGTTGTAAAAAAATTAGAAAGAGTTTGCTCTGAACTTTCTGCATTAAATAAATCATCAAGTCTTTTAAATTTTTCACAGAAGGCTATTGAAATACTTAATAAAAATTGATGAAAAAAAATATTATTTTTATTTTTCCTTTATTGTTTTTGTTACTATCATTTTTTAATTTGCCTTCTTTGTTACCTGCAAATATTTTGCAAAATCATTATTTTACTGTATATCTAAGTTATTTAAACTCAGATTATTATTTTTCTATTCTTAAAAAATATGGTAGAATTACAATTTTCAATGGCAATTCAAAGATTAATCTTAATGAAAATCATTTTAATTCAGAAGAAAAACTTGATCAGTTTTTAAAAAATTTTGAGATAGAGAATAAGATTAATTTCTATGATTTTGTTAAATTTTGCTTAAACTATACCAGATGGTATGAGAAGACAAAGATTATACTTCCTTTTTATCCTTTTGCACAAGAATATGAATTTGTTAACCTCTTACAAAAAGAAAGAGGAATTCCAATAGAAATAATTGTAGAAAAAGAATTAAAAAAAGATCCTATTGTTTCTATAAGTACCAAACATTTTTTAAATGAAAAGAAAATCAGGGTAAATATATTGCTTTCAGATTATATTAATGATTTTAAGCAAATAAATATATATAAATTTCAAGATAATAAAAAGATCCTTTTGGAAAGTAAATCTATTAATGATATTATTAAAAATGCAAATATCTTAGAATTTTATTATTCATATTCAAATGAAAAAAAAATAGACTTTATTTTGGATTTAAATGGAGAAAAAGAAGAAATATCTTTGTTTTCAATTGCGCTGACCGAAGAACTTGACAAAAACATCTTATTTATAAGTGAAGATAAATCTAAAGGATATTTTGATCAGCTACTTAATGCAGAGAAAATAGATTTAAGTGAATTGAAAAGTAAGAACTTAAATCAATACTCTTTATTAATATTCGATGGGATTCCTTTGAAAAAACTTGATGAAGATATCTCAAAAAAAATAGTTGATGGATATAATGAAGATAATTTTGGATTATTTTTTATATCTGAAGCTAAAGAGATAGGTAAAGTTGATGATAATCCAATAATTGAGTCTATTTTGCCAATAGAATTGAATCCAAAATCATTGAAGCAGGATCCAAAGGTAGCAATTTTACTTTTATTGGATGTATCATCGTCTATGATGGGGGAAAAGCTTTCTATAGCAAAAGTTTCAGCAAGTCAGATGCTTGTAAACTTAAAACCCGAAGATCTTGTTAGTATATATTTATTCTGGGATCAATTTGAAAAACTATTCAACTTTATGCCTGTAAAAGAGGTTTCAACTTTCTTTTCATTCGATAAAATAGAGGCAACCGGTGGTACAGATCTTGCTCCCTGTCTTGAAAAAGGATTGAAAGACCTTTTAAGAGTATCTTCAGTCAATCGTCATGTTGTGATAATCTCTGATTTTCAAACAAAACCAGCTTCCTGGGATAATATTCTTAGCTATGCAGTTGAAAACGATATAACTATTTCTGTTATTCAAATAGGAACAGATATAAACTCATCATTAGCTGAAAAGATAGCAAAAGTTACCGGTGGTAATATCTATTCAGCCAATTCATTTAATGCTATTCCTACTATTTTATTCGAAGACAGGAAAAGGATAGCAAGACCCCCATTTTTAAAGCAAAATTATACTATATTTGATTCATACAAAGATCCTGTGGCTCAGATATCGGGCATGAACATTACAACAAGTAAAGAAAAATCCAATGTTATTTTGAAAAATCAATATGATGACCCACTATTTGCTTTTATAAAAAAAGGTTCAAAAGGGGTTGCAGTATTTCTTTCTGATTCAAAAGGTATATATACAAAAAATCTTTTTAATAAAAATTATGTTAAACTTATTTTTAATAAGTATATTGAGAGTCAGATATCGAATCTTATAAATAAAGTTTCTGTCATTGAAACAGCTTCGGGATTTTCTGTTTTAATAAACTCACCCGATCTATATCAACCCGAAGGTATATTGTTCTTTAATCAGGAAAAGGTTTACCAATATTCATTAAATAAATTAACTTCGGGTTATTTTTCTTTTTCCATTTCTACAATTGATAGCGGACTTTATACTTTACAGATTAAAGACATGGGAAATACTATGCTTAAAATTCCAGTTTATTTTAATGGCAAATCAGTTTCTAACAATTATTCATCAATTATTTATGCTTACAATAATAAAAAAATGACTTTTAGAAAATATTATTCAGCAAATTTATGGTTAATTTTATTTTTTCTAAGTTCGATTTTAACAACATATTTTCTTAGGATTTTTAAAAAATGAACAAAAAAGAGTACAGAATAAAGATTTATTTAATCCTTTTATACATTTCAGTAAATATCATTTTATTTTTATTTTTATCTATAATTTTATCTATAAACTTAAAAGCAGAACCAGTAATGAGTTTTGATGAGATCCAAAGTTTCAAGTTGAATTTAATTAAATTATCTAACCTAAATTATCAAAAAAAAGCTGTATTTAAGATATTTGCATATACTTATGAAAATAAAAAAGAATTAATATTTAATGCAAAATTAGATTATTATATAAAGAATTTTTTATGTTATTTTTACTGCAGTCCAGATTTTGCAAGAATTGAACTTGTTATAGAATTTGATTCTAAAGATATTTATAAATATGAATATAAGGTAAAAACAAATAAATATGCAGAAAAAGATTTTATAAATTATAATTTTAATGAAAAATATTTCTATGAAATTATTGACCCTCAGGCAAAAAATACATATTATAAAATTTTAGATCAATACAATCCGAATTATTATAATTTGATGTCGACCACCATTCTTCATTATTTTGATAAGAAAAATATCGATAAAAACTCAATTTTTATTTTTGTTATTATATCATTGGTAAGTTTAGCCTTTATGATCTCTTTGCCTGATAAAAAAATTTTTACAATTGTAATATTTATAATTATTTTTATAGCTTCTACCTATGCAATTTTCTTGAATGATCAAAACTTTATATTAAAGGCATATTTCAAAAATCCTGTTGATCAATCAAATAATGTTGATGCAATTGTTAACCCTGCGAATTTATTAAGTATTCCTATTGTTATAGAAAGTTTAGAAAAAAATGAAAATTTTAAAATTTTAGGATTAAACCTGATAAAAAGTAAGACAAAGATTACCAAAATTTACCAGCAAGATTATGATTTTGAATTTTCAAAACTCTTTTTTCAAAACTCAAAAATTCCTTTGCTTGATAATATCAATGAGTTTTTATATTTTACCTGTCAGCCTCAATACTTAAAGATAATTTATGAAAATGATCAATATTATGTGCTGGCAAATAAAATATTGCTATTTGGAAGAATAAAAGATGAAAAATAAAATAAATAATAATCTGATTTTATTCCTTATTTTTTTTATGATGATCTTATTCTTGATCTTTGGCTTTACAACAAGATATGAACCTTCTATAGATAGTATGATGGTTTTAGTTTTTTCTTATCTGATTGGTATGGTCTATCTATTTTTTAGTGAAAGTAAGTTCGAAGATTTTATAAAGATATTTGTATTTGATCTTTTTTTCACTATTTTTACATTAAGAGTTGGTTCTTTGGCTTCTACATCTTTTTGTTTAGAAAAGGGACTTCGATTATTTTATTTTTTATTTCTATTTAGTCTTTTTATGAATTTTATAAAACAAAAAGATATAGAAATTGAACAGGAATATAAAAAAATAAAATCAAATTCTGTACTTATTCAAAGCATAATTTTTGTAATTTTTATCTTTTTTGGCTTTTTAACGATAGAAGAATTAAGTATTTCAATATATACAATGATATTTTTTATTATATTTTTTGGATTTTTACTTTCATATAGAAAATTTATGTTATATATTAAGTAGGAATTTTCAAAAAAAGCTTAATAAAATTGGGAAATTAAATTAGAAATAAATAACTAAATTAATAATAAAATTAAAAATAAAATAAATAGCATTAAAGCAAAATTTAAAATAAATAAAAATAAGACAGTTAAAATTAAAACAAATTAAATAAAATAGATAAAATTAAAATAAAATAAACAGAATAGAGAAAAATAAAATAGGATTAAATTAAGTAAGAGTTAAAATATAGAAATTGAGATAAAAAAATTAAAATAAAAAAATGAAGAATAAAAAGAATAATTATTTTCCTTTATTTAGACAATATCTAATGGAAGACTTTAATAAGAACATTTACCTATATATTTTTTATAGATTTTTAATGATATTCCTTTTGTTTTTACTTTTTTATTCTATTTTGAGAACATTATCTTTAATATTTAATATTAGAAATAATTTGATTTTTTGTTTTTATTATTTTTCAATAATTTTAAGTTTAATAATATTTATAGCAGGAAACTATAAGAACTATCTTGGGAAATTTCTAAGAGAAATTGATGTAAAAACAATATATGAATCCTATATGGTTGTGAAAAGAAAAAAAGATGATGTAACCCCTTATTTTTCTTCTATTTTAGAAGAGAATGTTTCAAATAATGCCTATAAAAGATTAAAAATTAATTTGAATTGGAAAATTATTTCAATAATTTTTATATTTTTTATTTTAATTTTCATTATCGGATCTATTTTTTCGTATTATCAATATGGTAAAATAGTATATAAAGTTGTTCCAGCAGAATTAAAAGAAGTTTTGACTATGCAATCGATAGTGGAAAAACTTTTAGATCAACTTGATAAAGATTCAAGTCAATATAAGTTTTTAAGTAAACTTTATGAGGAAGCTAAAACTACTTATTCAAAACATGGTTTCAATGAGAAAGAGTATCTTGAAAGACTTAACCAGATCTTACAACAAAGCGTATCACTTGGCGCATCGAAAAGCTATCAAGGTAATGCAGAAAATAACTCATCATCGAAATTTAGTGGCGACATAAATAAAAATGAAGCAAAAGATAGCAATAGGCAGGGGCAATCAAAATTGCTTGCTCAAAAATATAAAAAAGAAATGGAAAAGGATGATAAAGATAAGAGCGATTCGAAGACGAAAGTTGTAACAGCAGGTGAAAATATAAAGCAAAATTTTTTTAAATTTTTAAAAAACCAATTTGCTCATCCTGAAAATCCTCAAGGCAAAGGTCCTTCAGGTTATGAAGCTCAGGATGTAAAATCTAACCAAAATCCTTCTGTAGATTTTTCGACTTTAATGCAATCCATTTATTCAAATTCAGGTGAATTTTCATATTCTTTAAGTAATCAACTTAGTGAATCGCAAAAGATCGAGATATTTAATTATCTTGTAAAGCAGCTTAATTTAAATTCATCAAATGTCAGTTTTGATGAACAACTATTCTATAAATTAATTACTTTATATTTCGAACAGTTGAAGTTGATGGAGAATAATAAATAAAATATGAATATAAGGAAAGTTTTACTTAAAATTTCAATATTAAATTACTTACATATATTTTTATCTTTTTTATTGATAATCTGTTCTATTTTCCTGGTAAAAATAAATCTTTATTTTGAAAAAAAACTTTCAAGTTTATATTTTTTAATATTTGAACAATTGATTAATTTTGCTTTTTTTCTTTTATATCAAATAATGATTATAATATTTTTAAGAATTGATTTTGGCAAATTGGAAAGTCAAAGAATTGAAAGTCTTATAAACTTAAATAGAACAAGAGAGAAAAATAAATATATTGGAGAAAGTAATTTTCCAACTCCATTAGAAAAAAGCAAGAAGATTGATGATAGTCTGAAAATAAGGTATTCAAATCTTGCAAAATTAAGGACATTTTGTTTCTATTCACCAACCTATTTTACTTTTGTCTATTTTCCATTAATTTTGTCCTTAATATATCCACTTTATAAAATCATATATAGCGTTTATGAAATTTTAAAAGTTGGCTCTGTTTTAATGGTTAGACCGAATTTATTGATTCTTATAGGTATTAATTTTTTGACAAATATCAATTCAACATTGATATATCTTTATTTTGGTTCAAAAAGATCATTTATTTTTCTTATTTCTCTAATAATAAACATTCTTTATGGGTTTATTATAATATATTTTTCAAGTATCCCATCATTTAATGCAATTTATACATTTGTATTTGCTTTTAATCTTATGTTTACAGTTATTTTGTTTTTTATATCGATAAATCAAAATATAAGGAGTAATATTTATGTCGAATGAAAAGGTATTAAGGTTAAAGGATATTTATGATAGTTTTTTTAAATATATGAGTGAAAGATTAATCGGAATGGATGATATTATAAAAAAAACATTTATAACATTCTTATCTAAAGGTCATCTTTTGATCGAGGGTCCACCAGGACTTGGTAAAACTACTTTTGTCAAGCATTTTTCAAAATATTTTGATCTTGAATTTTCCAGAGTTCAATTTACCCCCGATTTAATGCCACTTGACATAATAGGATCAAATATAATAGAGGAAGAAGAAAGGAAAAAAGCATTTAAATTTTATAAAGGTCCAATTTTTGCTAATATTGTTCTTGGTGATGAGATAAATAGAGCGACTCCAAAGACTCAATCTGCATGTCTTGAGGCTATGGAAGAAAAAAGAATTACATTTTTAGGTACGACTTATCCACTTCCAGATCCTTTCATGATTATCGCAACTCAAAATTCAATAGAACTTGAAGGGACTTACCCTTTACCAGAAGCTCAGATTGATAGATTTTTTATGAAATTATATGTAGACTATCCCGAATTCAAGTTATTAAAAGAAGTTGTTCAGAAAAATGAAATAATTCAAACAGAAAAGGAAAAAGAGATAAAATCTTCTTTCCCATATAAAAATCTTGAAGAACTTTTAGATCTTGAAAAAGAGGTTATAGTTTTAGATGAATTAAGACAGTTAATATCTTATATAGTAGTGCAAACACATCCTGATAAATCTGAGTCAGAACTTGTTAAAAATTATGTTCTTTACGGGGCATCACCAAGGGCTGCAATAGCTTTGATACGAGGGGCGAAATGGAATGCTCTTATCGATGGAAGATTAAACCTTTCTTTTGATGATATTGTCGATCTTGCTTACGATATATTAAATCATAGAATAATTTTAAATTTTGAAGGTGAATCTTCCGCTATAAACAAACAGGGGATTGTGGAAGATTTGATATATAGGGCAAAAAGGCAATATTCCCTATAAAATTAAAAAAGGAAAATAAGGTTGTTTAATGATTCATCCCGATAACGAAGCAATTTATATTGCTAAATCTTTTTCAAAGAGGACTGTAAAACATAAATTTCCTATTCATGTAAAAAGTGAAAATCCTGTTTACAAAAAGCAGGGTAGTTCTTTTGATTTTAAGAATATAAGAGAATATCAGTTGACAGATGATTTAAAGAAAATAGATTGGAAACTTTATGGAAGAACAGAAAGATACTATGTAAAAGATTATTTTGAAGAAGAGATGCTTCCAATATATATTGCTATAGATACATCTTCTTCGATGAAATTGATCTCCGATAAAAAATCGTTTGAAAAGATTATCTGTTCAATATGCTATATGCTTCTTAAGCTTAATTTTACCCTTAATTTAATAACTTTCAATTCACAGATAAATTATATTTTATCTATGGTGAAAGGAGAGAACAACTATTCAAAACTTTCATCTTTTATTGAGTCTATAAACTTTAATGGAAAGACAGATATAAATAATGCTGTTAAAAATATTTATAAACAATTCAAACCAAAGATATTATTTATCTTTTCAGACTTTTTTGATGTCAACAATAAATTGGTTTTCAAGACTTTGCTAAAAAAGCTTTTTATCATTCATTTTTTTATCCCTTTTGAAAAAGTATTTCAATCTTATACAGATTATGAAATTATTGATTATGAAGAGGATAATACTTTGATAATACCCTATGACTCCTCTGTTTATTATGAGTTAAAGAATAAACAGGAAAAATTTATCAGCATTTTAAATTCAAAGTCCTTAAATACCTTTTATTTTCAAATCCTTGAAGAAAATTTTAAGGGTAACTTAAAAGAATTATACTGGCAGATTCTGGAAAAAATATATGAGTGATTTCTTTTTAATTTTTACGATTTTATCAATACCAATTTTTGTTCTTCTATTTGTAAGGCAGATAAAAAGAAAGAAAGTCGCATATTCATTTACATTTTTACAAAGATTTAAAAGTCAATCCTTAAAGCAAATATTACTTAAAGTTATTCATTTATTTTATGATATAATATTTGATCTTCTAATAGCCTTAATGTTAGCACTTATATTTTCAAATATAGTTATTTCTTTTGGTGAATCTAACAAGGTTGCTTTCGTTATAGATGGTTCATATTCAATGATGAAAACAGATATAAATGGGAGTACTACATTTGAAAAAGCAATATTATATTATTATTCTCACAGATCTATTTATAAATCTCATGATCTTTATGGAGCTACATTTGATATTAAAAAAGCAAAGTCAAAAATTGTTTCATTAAAAAGGATGAAAAATATAATAAATCCTAAGATATTTGAAGATCAATACTTAAAAAATTACAATATCTTTGAATTTGATGTTAATGAATTATCAGATTTAAAGCTAAAAAAATATAAAAAGGTATTTTTTTTAACAGATTTTTTCCCATATAATATTAGTAGAAATAAGTTAGCTAACTATGAAATTATTGAACTGGGTTATGTCCAAAAGGATTTTTTTTATCCAGTATCCATAATTTATGAGCCTGTATCAGAAAATATTTATTGTAATTTCATAAAATCAAAAGGAAGTTTTTTGCCCAAAGTTGAAGTTTATGATAAAAACAAGTCTTTTGTAAATGCTATTGATAAAGTAAAATTAGATTTTAATAATGAAAATTCAATTATTTTAGAAACAAAAGAAAAATCTTTGTTTAAAGTTACTCTCTATAACCAAACATATTATATTGATCTATCTAAGGTATCTTCAATTGTAAATGCCTCAGGGAAATATTCAACTTTATTAAAAAATGTTATTTTTCAATTTAAAGATTATGAAAATGATTTACTAAAACTTAAAGAAAGAGGATTTATTTTAAATAAAAATCTTCTTCCTATTATAGCTATTTATGATAAAGATATAGAAGATAATTTTATTAAAAATTTTATAAAAAATAAAAATCCACAGAAATTGATCTATCAGGTTGATTTTAACAAAGAGGATATTGATATTATTTTTGATCCCGATTTTACGATAGGTATGTTGATAGGAACAAATGAAAATAATTTAAAAGAAAATATAGAAAAAATTAAAAATAAAAATCTTAAAATCATTAATTCACCTTTATTTAATAATAAAATTGATAAGATAAAGGTTTATCCTGTAAATATCTCAGAAAAATTTTTAATGCAGCCTCAATCTATCGTTTATTTTTATATGTTGACAGATCTATTTGAGAAAAAAGTTTTATTTAAAAGTCAAAATTTGATAATCAATTTAAATGAAGATGAATCAAAAATAATTGATTTCGAAACTATTAGTTTAAATATTGAAAGAAAAAATAAAGAAAATAAGATAAAAAATAAAATATTGAATAATGCAAATATTATTGAGCAAAATAATACTTCAATATTATATAAAACAAAAGATAGTTTGATTTATAAAAATATTGATATAAATGAAATATATCAATATAAAAAGCTCGAAGATTTTGAAATTCAGAGCCAAAATAACATAAAAATTATTTATTTAATTATTATTGCTCTATTATTTTTATCTAAATTTGTTGTGTTTTTAATACTGAAAAATAATTAAATAATTGTAACTAATAAAACTAATAAAACAATAATTAATAATTATAGCTACCAGTAAATAATTCTAACTGTCAGTAAATAATAAAGTTTGAAAGAATTCAATCAGCTATTTTCTAATAACTGTTATTCATATTTATACTTTTCAGTAAAATAAAATAAATAACTACTGAAATTATCTGAAATAATACCACACAGCCTATGATTAAATAAAAATTTATTTTATAAAGAAAACCAAATAGAGAACCTGCAATAAAAAAAGATATGCCATAGAAGGTATTGAAAATCCCATAACCTGTGCCTCTTTTTTTCAGGTGGGTCAAATCCGCAATAGATGATTTCATTATCGTTTCATGACAACCCATCACTATACCCCACAGCATTATACTTGCAATTGCAGACCAGAATTTTCCTGCAAACGAAAGAATCGGAATAAAAAGAGTCAAAATAGGTATTACTATAAGGGTTTTCAGTCCTGCTTTTGAATTGTTATATTTGTTTTTTATTTTATCATAAAGTCTTCCAATTATCAATGCTGCAAGACCATCAACCGCCATTGCAATTGCATAATAAAAAGGAATTTGAGCATCATTTAATATGTTTTTCTCCTTAAAATAGTATCCAAGTATTGCAAAAGATATAAATCCCATTGTGGTAAATGTTGTAAAGATTGAATAAAGCCAATAAGTCTTTGAAAGTTTTTCTTCAATATTTTTATCTTCTTTTTCAAGTTTCTCTGGATGAGGAACCTTTATTTTTGAGATAATAACTGAAGCCATTAATATTGTAAAAGGTATGAACATAAATAAAAATGCCTTTTTATAGCCAATAATTTCATTTTGATCTTTTTTAGTTAAAAGAAGGATAAGACTGAAAATCAAAGGACCTACTATTGCTCCAAGTTGATCCATGGCTTCATGTATTGCAAAACCAAAACCTGTTCCAATCTGTTTTGTCGCTGAAGATAATATGGTATCTTTTGCAGGGGAGCGAATGGCTTTACCAATTCGTTCAAATATAATAAATACACTTATTACCTGCCAGGTTGTAGACATGCCCATAAGTGGAACGGTGATTAAAAGAAAGTATCCTATTATAGTAAAAGTCCAATATCCTTTTGATTTATCTGCAAAATAACCCGAAATCAGTCTTATAAAATATCCAAAAAATTCAGCAAGCCCTGTTATGAGACCTACTAAGGCTATATCCATTCCTATAGATTTAGTATAAGGTCCATATATGCTTCTTGCACCTTCATAAATGATATCCCCAAAAAGACTTATGATACCAAATAAGATTATCAACAAAATAGCTTTTTTCTTTAATAATTGCTGGTTTTCATTAATCTGTTCCATTTTATACCACTCCTTATAAGATAAAAAATAAAATAATTAATAAGATAATTAACTTATAAATAAATATTTAATGCGATAACATATAATTTAGATCAAGATTACTGATCAATTAATTGATATATAAAATCTTTAAATTAAAAGTCAATAAATAAGATATTTGGCTTTCTAATTTAACTTAAATTTAAAAATATAGTTTTATAGTCTGACTTTAATATTAGAAAATAATCTTTAAGATTAAAGTATAATCTTTAAGATTAAAAGATAATATAATTTTAGAAAAAAATAGTTATAGATTACACAAAAGTTAAAAATAAAAATAAATTATGTTAAAATAAAAATTTAAAAAAAAGATAAAAAACGTAATATATTAAAATTATTAAAAAAAAATTTGACAAAATTAATATTTAGTTTTATATATTTAATTGTAAATTAAAAATAGTGTAAAGGATTAATGATGAAAAATATTGAAATTGAAAAACTTTCAAAAAGTTTCAAGTCAAAAAAAGAATATATTAAAGCCGTTGTTGAAGTAAGTTTTTCGATAGAAGAAGGGACAATTTTTTCTCTATTGGGACCAAATGGCGCTGGAAAAACCACGACAATAAAAATTCTTGCGACATTATTTTTACCAGATGGTGGATATGCTAAGATATGTGGTTATGATGTGGTAAAAGATGATTTGAAAGTTAGACAAAATTTAGGAACAGTATTACCAGGAGAAAGAACACTTTTCTGGAAATTATCTGTCAAAGAAAATTTATCATATTTTGCAGATTTATATGGCTTAAAACCATCCTATTCAAAAAAAAGAATAGAATATTTATTAAAAAGATTTGAGATAGAGGATAGAAAAAATACCTTTGTTGAAAAGTTGTCTACTGGACTTCGTCAAAGAGTAGTTTTATGTAGGGCTCTTCTTTCTGATCCAAAAGTTTTATTGCTTGATGAACCTACTTTGGGTTTAGATCCAGAGGCAGCAAGAAATTTAAGAAACCTTATTTTGGAAATCAAAAAAGAAGGTAAGACGATTTTACTAACCACTCATTATATGTATGAAGCAGACGAGCTTTCAGATTTCGTTGCTATCATTAATAAAGGAAAGATAGTTGGATTGGATACTCCCGAAAACCTAAAAAAGAATTTAGATATAGAAAGAAATATAACTATTTCATCAAAAAAAGTACCTGAAATTTTTATTGAAGAGATTAAGAATTGCTTTTTAACTGAAGTTTATAAAGAAATAACAGAGGAGAATCTTATTAAATTATCCTTATCATTAAAGAAAAAAGATGATGCTGTATCCAGAATAATTCAAATTGCCTCAAAGTATAATATTGTTCTTGAAAATATTATATTATCTGAGCCAACACTTGAAGATGTTTTTATACAGAAAACAGGTAAAAAGTTCACAGAAGTAGAGGCAGGTTAAATATGGAAAGAATAAGAAATTTTTTACAGGGTATAAAGGCAGTATTAATAAGAGATATTAAGACTTATCTAAGGTATAAAGGATGGTTTATATCTATGTTTATCTGGCCGATAATATTTCCTTTTACTTTTGTTTTTATGGGTAAAGGTCTTGCCGGTCCTTCTAATGAGGGAATATCAAATTTTGCAAAACTTGCCATAGCAGTAGATTGTGGCTCCTTTATCATTCCTGGAAATCTTGTATGGATGTTTTTAAATGTTTTAAGGACTTTACCTATCTATTTATTAATCTATTCATTTGCTCCAGATGGAGTATCTCAAGGTCTTTATTCTTATACAGGTACAAATAAGTTTTTTTCATATTATTTAATAGGAATGATAGGAGGTCTTTTTATTACTCAAATATTCTGGGGAATGGGTTTTTCACTTAAAAGGCTTATGGATATTGGAGTTCTTGAGACAATCTGGAGTTATTCTATGGATCATATCCATTTTATAGTTGGGGAATCTTTTTATAATTTAATCGAAACTATTTACTCTGAAGTCGCATCTGTATTAATAATAAGATATATTTTTGGTTTTTATTTGCCTGAAGAATTCTGGCATGCTTTTTATATTTTCATACCCTTTACGATTGTAATGTATGGTTTTGGAATATTTTTTGCAGCATTCATACTTCAGATTAAAAATCCAAATAGTTTGGTAGATTTATCTTCTTTTGTTGTAATGAGCTTAAGTGGTACCCAAAATCAACCGCAGGTATTTCCAAGATTTTTACTGGCAATCTCTTTAATAATGCCAACCACCTACTTTATTGACTATTTAAGAGTTGTTTCATTAAAAATGAAACCATTATTGCCAATTAATCTTGAGATTTGTATTATGAGTATATCACTTCTTATTTTACCTTTAACAGGGATAATCTATTTTAGGTTTGCTGATAAAAAATGCAGGAAAATTGGAAATATTGGAGTTCATTGATATTTATTTATAACCTATATATCTTTTATTTTAATTAAACCTATTCTTTTATTAATGTTAAAAATTTAAAAAATGTCTTTAATTATAATTGGTTTTAAAATGTAAGTATAGCTTTTATTCATGCTAAAAATTCTGACAAAAAAATAGTTTTACTAAAAGAATCATAATTATCTATAAAATCATCTTTTAAATCATACCTGATTAATGGTTAAAAATCTTTAGTAAAAAAGAAGCTATATTCATATACAATATTATACCCATTATATCAGCCAAAGAGGTGATAAGAGGACCGCTTGCTACTGCTGGATCCATCCCAAACCTATGGAATAAAAATGGTAAAAGAAGACCAATTAAGCTACTTACAGTTATTATTACTGTCATAGAGATTGCAACCACTAACCCAATAGTCACATTGGCTCTTATTACACCCAATATAAATACTGCAACACCCATAGAAACGCCAAGAAGTAAGGACACCAAAAGCTCTTTAGCAATAGCCTTAAAAAAATCTTTAGAAGTCAACTCTCCAAGCGCCATACTTCTAATGACCAGTGTGGCAGATTGAGATCCAGCGTTACCGCCACTGTCTACAAGCAAAGGAAGGAAAAATACAAGTGCAACAACCGAGCTTATTAGATTTTCAAAATGCGCAAGACCCGCTCCAGAAAAAATATTTACAAATACAAGAATTATAAGCCATGAAATTCTTCTTTTCCAGAGTTCAATAGCAGGAGTATTCAAAAATTTCTTTTCAAGAGGTAAAATAGCACTTCCTTTGTGGAAGTCTTCTGTTGCTTCTTCTTCAACGACATCTATAATATCATCATTTGTTACAATACCAATAAGTATTCCTTCTGAATCCACAACAGGCATAGCATACATATCATATTTTTTAAATATCTGAGCAGCTTCTTCTTTATCCTGGTTAGAAAAAAGAGCTACAAAATGACCATCAAGAATTTCTTCGAGAGGTGTTGCAGGATCAGCAAGTATTATTTTTCTTAAAGGTAGATCATCTATCAATTTCCCTATTTCATTTACGACATAAATAATTTCAATACTTTCTGAATCTAATCCTTTATTCCTTATATGGTTAAGTACTTGTCCAACTGTCATATTTGATGTGACAGCTATGTATTTGTTGGAGATAAGCCTACCAACACTGTCTTCCGGGTAATTTAATTGTAAAAGTACTTTTTTTCTTTCGTTTTCATCAAGAAGTTCAAGAAGTTGTTTAACAACTTTTGCTGGCAATTCTTCGAAAAGAGTAGTTCTATCATCAGAAGCCATGCTGGAAATAACCTGTCTTATTTCCTCTTTTGCAAGATTTTGTATCAGTATATTTTGGGCTTCTGGTTCTAGAAGTGAAAAGACCTCATCAGCTTTTGATCTTGTTAATAATCTGAAAACTTTAATGGAAGATTCTTCGGTAAGTAAATTTATGATATCTGCAATTTCAACCGGGTCCTGCTCATTTAAGAATTTTTGTAATTCGCTAAATCTTTTAGACTCTATTAATTCTTCTATATCGGGTAAAATCATATCTATTATTAAAGATGTATTGGCATGAGCAGAGACTGCTTCTATCTCTTCATCTTCTGGATTTTCTATTATATAAATCCATTCAAGAATTCTTGATTGTATGGCATTTAAATCAAATATGTTTTCAAAATCTCTCAAATTCTCGAATTTAACAAGGAATTTGATCAATTTTGCCATAAGGTTAAGATATTCATTGCTTTTATTTTGAGGAATTAAAAGTAATATAATCAATTTAGCTATATCATTAGTGCTATTATTATAGATAATACCTTCATGATAGTAACCTATAGAACAGATAATTTCACCATCATAAGGGATTCTTGCGTGTGGGCATGCAATATTAAAACCAAGATATGTATTTGTAAGAGATTCTCTATCTAGAACTGCTTTTTGTAGATTAAATTCTTTTGGGATTAAATTGCTTTTTTCTATTGATTCACACAAAGTTCTTATTGCCTGTTCCTTTGAAAGTCCTTTCAATGATATAAGTCTTCCTTCAGTAATAGCTGTTCTTATTGGTTCCATATTTTTATCCTTAAGATTTAATTAACATAAGGAGTCTTTATAATTAAAATTAAATGAAATTTGAATAAATTTTTATTGGGTTAAAATATAAATTGCCTATTTAGTTATTATCAATAATTAAAATTTAATCTATCTATAAAAATGCTATAATAAGCAATATTAATTGGAAAATATGAATTTGATTTATAAAAAATATTTTACTAATTAAAAATAAATTTAAGATTATTTCAATAAAAAAATCAAAAAAGCTTTTTTTTACGAATGCCTATATTTTATTACCTTTACTTCTTCTAATGTTATCAACCCTTCAGTTACTGTTTCATCAAGAAAAGGTAAAATTTTATCAATATTTTCTTGAGAGTCAACAATCTCTATGATAATTGGAAGATCTTCGGATAAGTCTAGAAGTTTTGCCTTATGCATTCTACTATCCGCACCATATCCCAAAATACCTCTAATAACTGTTACACCAGCGATATGTAGTTCTCTTGCTCTCTGTGTTATAGCTTCATAAAGTTGTTTTCCTTTATATCTATCAGCCTCACCTATAAATATTCTTAACAACATAGATTTTTCAGAAAGTTTCATAAGCCTTCCTGATAATTTTAATGCTTATGTAAATAAAGATTTCCCTAAAAATATTATTTTATAGCAAAAAATTAATCAAAATTTTCCTAAAAGTAAGATTCGTGCCAGAATTATACCCAAATAAAGACTTAAAAATCCTCCAATTTGACTAAACAAAATGTTTAAAAAACCCAATAAAATTTCATTATCTTTAAAAAGGTTAAAAGATTCAAGTATAAAAGTAGAAAAGGTTGTAAAGGCTCCTATTAAACCTATTAATAAAAAGGAGCGAATTTCTGGTCTGACTGTTATCTTATCAAATATAGTATATAAAAAACCTATTAAAAAAGATCCACTCATATTAACTATATATGTTCCTAATGGAAAAGTAGTAGCATTATTATTAGCTATATACCTTGAAAAAAGAAATCGTAAAATAGCACCAATTGCGCCACCAATGGCAATTGAAATAATAACTTGCATATTTCCTCATTAGAATTAGTAATCAAAATTGGTAATATTAATAAATTAGATTGAGTTAATAAACTCAATAATCTTTTCTTTTATCTTATCTCTTACATTTCTTGTTTTAAGTAATATCTCTTCTTCAGTTCCATTAAAAGAAGAAGGATCTTCAAATTCCCAGTGGAGTCTTTTAACTTCCCCAGGGAAAAATGGGCATCTTTCGCCTGATGTTGCATCACAGACAGTTACCACATAATCAAAGCTATATCCATCTTTTAAAAAAGAGAGCACGCTCTTTGTTTGATTATTTGAAATATCTATTCCAATTTCACCCATAACTTTAACTACATAAGGATTAAGCTTTCCGGGTTCTATACCTGCACTTTGTGCTATTAATTTACCCTTCCCATAAAAATTTGCAAATGCTTCAGCCATCTGGCTTCGGGCAGAGTTATGAATACAAACAAAAAGGACTTTTAACATAATCCAATCCTAATAATTTTAATTATTTTCTATTATTTTCTATAAAATAATTTATACAAAAGTGTTTACTAAATATTAACTTATTATTTTTTCATTGTTAAGAATTTCTTCAAGAATTTCTACTGATTTTACTACTAAATTAGCACAAACTGTTGAACCAATTTTGTTTTCAATAAAATATTTTCGTCCTTCTTCACTTAATAAATCACATTTAATAAGTTCTTTACAATTTTCAGAGCCAAAGTTTTTAGTAAATTTATCTTTAAATTCCCTTACAAGCATATAATTTTTCTCTAATGCCTTTTTATCTTCTTTCTCTGTTTTGCCAAAAAAATATCCCAACACCATATAAGCACCACTTACTGCACCGCAGGTAAACTGCATTTTACCCATCCCACCTCCAAAAGAGCTTGCAAGCCTTAAAAGTACTTTTTCATCAGTTTTTATTAAATCATTAAATGTCAATAAAACAGATTGAGCACAATTAAAACCATCGAGAAAATATTTCTTAGCAATTTCACTTCTCATATTGTATATGCTCCTCTAGAATTTTTTTCTTCTTTTTGATTATAAAATAAATTTATAAAACTTATAGCATTTTCAAGCTCAATAAGAAAAATTATTTTAGTAAAGGGATTAAAAAAGTAGAAAATGCATAAATTAATTACTCAAAAAGGTTGAAATAATTCAAAAATTTATAGATCAAGAAAGTGTTAAAATATAAAAAATAAAAAAATTTAAGAAAAGGTTAGAATATAGAAAAAGAAAAAAAATAAACGACTAAAATATTAAAAAATTTAAAATACTAAAAAATTAAAATAATAAAAAATCAAAGAATAAAAGTTATAAGGTTTGCAATACTATGAGCCAAAAATGATGGGAGCAGGTAGTTTTCAAAACTATAAATAGCTGATAGAATTATTGCAGCTAGCAAGTACAAAAAAAATAGATAAATTGAAACAAAAGGAAAATGCATTAAACTAAAAATAATTGAGCTAAATAAGATTCTTATGATTCTATTTGATTTTCTTAATAATAAAGTCATCAATATATATCTATATAAAAGTTCTTCAAAAAATGGTATAAAAAATGAAGTATTTATTAAAAATAAAAAATCAGTTTCTTTTTCACCAATCTGAGGATAGAATGCATTTATCTGAAGTAGTAAAATTATTAATAAAATTGAACAACCCAACCCCTCAGCTAAATGTCTTAAAATAGATTTTAAGTTAGTAAAATTAGTATCCCAGTCAAACTTTTTATTCAATACTAGAATTAATAATAGTAAAGGTCCAAAAATATTTGAATAACCTGTAGTAATAAAATTAATGATGAAATTTTCAAATGATGACTTAAAAATCGAAATCACTAAAATTAAAAATCCTATAATAAACAAAACAATTGCTAAAAAAAGATCAAAACTATTTTTATCTTCTTTTTTATTTGATAATCTTTTTAGCTCCTTATTAAAAAATTTATATTTATTAATATCTATCATGTTTTTTATATGAGAAAAACCACCAAATTTCTCAACTAATTTAACGATTTTGTTTTGTTCAGAAATAGATAGATGAGAGAGTACCTTTTTTTGATATTTCAATGGCAATATTGAGAGAAATAATATAGATTTTTTCAATCCCAAATTTTTTTTAATTTTACTTTTGTTCATTTATTTACTCAAATCGAACTTATTTTTAAAAATTTATAAAAAAAATTTCAAAAATTATAAAAATTTTCTTGCTTTTTTTAAAAATATGATTATTTTATATTTGTTAACGGATAGAATCGGGTTGATAATTTGTTAAGTCGGTATATCGAGTATTATCTTTTCTTAGAAATCAATAATTTTCTCGAATCAGATTTATCAAAAGATTGGCTTGAGCCTATCTCGTAAGAATTTAAGGAGTTTTTTTTATGTCTAAGAAGATTTATGTCGGTAATATGAATTACAAAACCGACGAAGAAACATTGAAAAGAGAATTTGAAGCTTTTGGTGAAGTTACCTCTGCTAAAATTATCGTTGATCAGATGAGCAGACGATCAAAAGGTTTTGCATTTGTCGAAATGGCAAATGATGATGAAGCTGCCAATGCTATTAAAGCACTTAATGGCAAAGAAATCGACGGAAGACCTTTAAAAGTCAATGAAGCGATTGACAAAGGTTCTAGATTTAATCAAAGAGGATATCAAAGAAGAAGCTACTAGAATATAGATAGCCAATGTTTAGGACATCTGAATAATTTCAGATGTCCTTTTTTTTATTTAAATAATTATTTCTAAAACCTTAAAGATTTAACAATGATAATTTAATAATATTTCAAATCAAAACTAAAAAATATTTATTTTCTCTTTATTATTTTCCACTTATTGTAGCACCATCTGCCTTTATATAAGGTAAAAATGAATAGCCATCATTTACATATTCACAAGAAATATCTGTGATATTTTTTAGAAGCTCGGCATAATTTCCGCTTATCATAGTCTCTTTTATTGGATAAGTTATTTGACCATCTTTAATAAAATAACTATTTTTAGCGACTGCAGAAAAATCACCATTGGGAGAAACTTCTCCTCCAGAAATTCTTTCGAGTAAGATTCCTTTTTTTGTATTTTTAATAATTTCATCAAGGTTTTTTGTCTTACCTTTTATAATTATCCCGCTACCATAATTAAGTGCTCTTGGTTTGCCTGTCTTTAATGATCCATAATAGCTTAAAAGAAGTGTTTTTAAGACACCTTTTTCTAAAATTGTAATTGGTTTTGTTAAAAAACCATCAGATGTCCAGAAACCTTTTGTGACCCATAGCTCGCTTGTAGGATTCGATTCAATTGTCAAAATATTGGATGCGATCTGGCTATTGACTTTATTTTTATATATGCTTGTTCCACTAATTATTTCATAATCTTTAAGACTACCAATAAGAAATGAAATTAATTCAGTGACTGAATTTGGTGTGAAAATTATTGATCCTTCAAATTTATCTGATATAGGTTTTGTATCAATCTGCTCAGTATTCTGTTTTAATATTAATTCAACATTTTCCCATTCAAGTATTGGCTTTTTAAGATCTTTTTTAGATATAGAGAAAAAGTTAAAAGAGGAAACTTTATCCTTCTCTCTTGAAGAAAAGGTAGTTGTGGCGCTAAATTTACCTTTTTTATCTAAAAATTCTGTGCCATTTGATGTTAAAAAATAGGAATAACCTCTCGAATAATCTAAAATGGCTTCTTCTAAATTGATGATAGGAAATTTTTTTCTGCTATCTTCTATAAATTCTTCCAATCTTACAACCATTTCTTCTTTTGAAAATTCAAGATTTCCACTTGAAAATTCTTTTTTGTCTTCAAATGGGACAAGTTCATTTGCATTATCTTCAAAAGAGGAGTTTATAATTGATTTTAATATATCAAGTTGAGTTTCTATTTCTTCGAAGTTTAAGCAATTTATGCCAATAGAACCCTTTTTATGACCTATGTAACCAGTTATTGAGATAGATTCGCTAAAAGTAGTTCTGAAAAGATCTATTATATTGGAATGAACATTTAATTCATGGGATTCGCCTCTTCCAATACTTACTATAACTTTTTCTATACCTATTTTTTTTGCCTTCTCAAGTGTTTTTATAGCAATAATTTTATCTTTTTCGATATTATCAAAGATTGACATTATTTTCCTCCCACCATTACTTCACATCTAATTGCTGGACCGCCCAATGAAACAGGTATAGGCTGTTTTTTACCGCAGAAACCAGATGATTCCCAGATAAAATCATTTGAAACCATATCTACTGTTTTTAAAAGATTAAATGCAACACCAGAAATGGTCGTATCTCTTATTGCTTTACCAATTTTTCCTTTTTTAATCTCATATCCAAATGATATTGAAAACATAAACTCACCGTTTGTATCTGCTTGACCATTTTCACTCATGATAAAATAATAACCATCATCTACTGAAGAAATCATATCTTCAAGTTTATCTTTTCCAGGTAAGATGGCGGTGTTTCGCATTCTTACCAGTGGTTCATCACTAAACAAATATGCTCTTGCATTACCTGTTAAACTTTGATTAAAAATCTGGCAATTATCTTTTGAATTTAAGTAACCTTTCAATATTCCTTTTTCAATTATCACAGTATCTTCTGCCAATGTTCCTTCATCGTCTATAAAGACTGGAACCGGGCATAAATCATTTGAATAATGATGTGCAAAGTCAACCAAATCAATTAAAGGTGATGCAACCTGTTTACCAATGAAATCTTTTGCAATAGAACCTCCAAGTACTATATCTGCCTCAACAGTATGCCCAATGGCTTCATGAGCAAGCATACCCGAAATACGAGAGTCTAATATACATTTTTTTATTCCTGCTTCTGCATATACTCCATCAGCTTTTTTCTTTAAATTTTGGTATAAATAGTCTACTTTAAGAGTAAGATCATTTACAGATGAAAAATTATGAGAAAATCTACCAATACCGCCAAAGACATCATAAAGTTCAATAGGCTGCCCATCTTTTTCAATTGTTAAAAAAATATAAATATAACTTCTAGGATACAAAATGCTGTAAAGAGCTCCATCAGAAGTTGCCATGTCTTTTTTAAGAATCTGCTGGGAAAATATTATATTTCTTGCCTGAAGGTCAGAATAATTTTTTTGTATATAATTATCTATCTCTTTTAAAAAATTAATATAAAGATTTTGATCTTCTTTTATTTCAATTCCTTTTAGCTCATCATAATTAAAACTTTTAATTGATGGTCTTGAAGGAAGATTTATTGATGAAGATTTTTTAGAAATAAATCGGGCATTATCTTCAGCTTCTTTTATTAACTCATATGCAATATTTTGATTTATTTCTGAATTTGAAGAAAACCCCCATTTACCATTGCAATAGCTTCTTGCAGAAATTCCCTTGATTTTAACTGTACTATTGTTTACTATATCCCCATTTAAGATATTTATCCTTGTATCCCTATTTTCCTGTGCCCTTAATTCACAGTACTGTTTACTTTTTTTTACTATCTCTGAAAGTTCGATAGGGAAAAACATGATTTCCTCCAGGTAAATAAACTTAAATAAAATTAATATTAAATAAATTAATTGCAATTAGAGTATGATATTTAATTTCAGTTAAAAGAAAAATAGACGAAAAAATTTGTAATATTAAATTTAAGAAGACTAAACTATCTTTTTTGAAATGATTTAAAAAATGAAGAAAGAGATCTTTTATAATCTAATTCAATTTTTTTCTAATTTTTTCTTCTTTGTTAAATTTCTTATTTTATTTATTCTTTTTGCAATCTTTTTTATTTTTATTTTTGTCTTTAATATTTACGCACAGCAGAATAATTTTTTTGATTATTATCATTTTTATAGTAGTTCGAAGCTATTTTTTATTAATGATTTTAAATTAAATCCATCATTATATGCTTTTGATGATAATATTTATTCATTTTCATATGTAAATTATTTTAATCAATATAGTTGTTTTAGTTCCAATATATTGAATATTGTTATCTTTGGTAATTTTTATAATTACTACACAAATAAAAATGATTTATTTATTGGCATTCCAATTTTTTATAAGACAAAAAACTATCCTTTATCTTTAGGATTAATGGTTTCAAATCTATTTATTAATGTTGGTTATTTTGTTAGATTTTTCAATTTTTTGGAAAATGGAATGACGATATTTTATATATTTGATGAAAACATATTTGGTGAAAATATTGATAATAGGGTTGGTTATGAAATCTTTTTTGGATTGAAAGTCTTTAAAAATATAAAGATCAAGACAAATTTTTATTTTGATAATTCGTCATTTTACCAGTCAATAGATTTAAATCAGTTTTTTAATCAATATTTTAATTACAACCTTGTCTTAACATTAGATTTTGAGAATCTATCATTTATTTTTACTTATTTTCCAGATAAAGTATATGCTTTTAATTTTTCAATTTTTAGAAAATATTCTAAGTTAAGTCTAACTTTTTCAATCGATCTTAATAATAGCTCTTATTCTATAGGTTTTGGCTTTTCTAATGCAAAAACTTATCGCAATATTAATGAAAGCGGTGTTCTATATATAATTGATTTTAACTTTATTAAACCAGATGCAAATTTATTTTTGCAATTAAGAGAAAAGGCAAAAAAGAAAGGAAATATTTTCTTATTTATATCTGGAAAAAACCTTAATAAAATAACTGAAATAGAAGATTTAGAAGCAATTATAAAAGAACTTAAGAAAAATAATCTTTGTTTTACCTATATAAATCAACTGGATTTATTTAATCTGGCTTTTGCCTCATCTTCAAATTATATAATTTTAAATAAAAATTATTCTATTGATCTTTCTTATAACAAAGTCCAGGATTTAATCTTAAATGAAATAATTAGAAGTATTTATGAATATTTAAAAAATTACAAGATTGAAATTGACCAAAATATTGATATTGAAAAAATAGTTAGCAACATAAGTCTTCTTCTTTTAAGTGATGAAAAATTTAAGATATTTGTTAATAAAGAAGTTCAATACCTTGTTGATATTATTTTAGAAAATAGAAAGATAGATAAAGATTTGCTTCTCGATTTTGCCTTTAATAATATTTATAAGATAGAGAAAAGTAAATTAAATGAAAATAGTATATATGATTTAAATAGTCTTAATAAATTAAATTTTTTTGATTTTGTATTAAGTAATAACGAAACAATATTTAAGATAAAAGAAATAGCATTAAATGAAGGTTATAATATAAAGGCAAAAGAGTTCATATTAGCACAATATAGTCAAATATATAAAGATAAGACAAATTTTTATAAAAATATCGCAATAGTGTACCTTAAAGGTCTTATAATTTGTGATGAGGAAAATAAAATTTCAAAGCAAGATGAAAAAGAATTAAGTGAAACTTCAATCTTAAATTTAAGCAAGGTCGAAAAAATAATTAAAAAGATAGAGGATGGAAAATTTATAGCTGCTTTATTCATAATCGATTCTTCTTATGGTCAGATAGAAGAAGGAGAAAAAATAAATAATTTAATAAAAAATTTAGGTAAAAAAATTCCAGTTTATATTTTATATAATTCCT
>DAOOKC010000011.1:0-32817 GCA_035385485.1 Exilispira sp. | reverse complement strand
GAAATCAAAAATAAAAGGAGGAAAAGTAACACTTAATGAAACTGGTACACATCTTTGAATTAATCGAGAAATCGGTTGTTTTTTAGCTAAGGATTTACCAAAATCCATAGTAGCTGCTTGTTTTACATAATCTAAATACTGAAAAAATAAAGGTTTATCAAGCCCTAATTGATGTCGCAGAATTTTGACCTGTTCTGGAGTCCTTGATTTAGGAGACAACATATTGTACAAAACCTTATCCTGCCCACCAATAACATTAAAAAGCAAGAAAAAGATTATCATACAACCAAGCAAAGTTGGAATAAGATTAATAAGTTTTCTAATAATATAATTAATCATAAAGTCTAGCTCCTTTGTTTGCTTAAGCTGTCTCTTAATTAACATGATTTTTCAGCTAAATCAAGATTTTTATTTTATTCAAGTTTTTAAATAATTTTGTAGAAAATATAAATAAGAATAGTTCTAAATTAAATTATTAGATTTTATTATTTTTCATAAAACCTAAATAAAATAAATTTTATAATTGGAAGATTAATGAAGTATACTATTAAAAAGCGTGAGCTTGAAATTATTATTAATCTATTTAATTCTTTTTCACAGGTTCATACTTTAGAGGAATTACTTGATAAAATAATTGATTCATCAAGAATTTTAGCAAATTGCGACGCTGGAACTATTTATATAAAAAATGATGAAGATATGCTTGAATTTGCTCATTCAAAATCCTACTTTCTTTCCAATAAATATGGAGAAGATGTAGTTCAAGAAATATTTAAACCATTTCAACTCAAAATTGATGAAAATTCAATAGCAGGGTATTGTGGATTGACTAAAAAAATAGTAAATATTTCAGATATCAAGAGGCTGGGAAATCTTGTTCAGTTTAAATATAATGATTATTGGGATAAGAAATATGGATATAATACGATATCTATACTAACTGTCCCTCTTATAAATAATCAAAATGACTTAATTGGTGTGCTTCAACTAATAAATGCAAAAGATAATATTACGAAAGAAATTATACCTTTTTCTCAGAGAGTTGAATATATAATAGATATGATATCTATACAATCTGCAATAGCAATATATAATTTCCAACTTACAACCAAACTTTATATTTCACAGGTTGAAACGATAATGAAGCTTGGTATAGCTTCTGAATATAAGGACAAGGAGACTTACAATCACCTAAGAAGAATGAGCGAATATAGCAAACTTTTAGCATTTAAAATAAAAGGTTCACAATCTTATGCTGAAAATGTTAGACTTGCTTCCATGATGCATGATATTGGAAAGATTGGAATTCCAGATTCTGTTCTTTTAAAACCTAGTAGTCTTGATGAAACCGAAAAAAAAACAATGCAAAAGCATACAATTTATGGTGCGATGATTTTAAAGGATTCGGAAGCATTTGTGTTGCAGTTGGCAGCAAGAATAGCCTTAACGCATCATGAAAAATGGGATGGTACGGGATATCCTCTTGGATTAAAAGGTGAAAATATCCCATTAGAAGGTAGAATTGTCGCTCTTGCAGATGTTTTTGATGCACTTTCTTCAAAAAGAGTATACAAAGAGGCTATGGATATAGAAGAATGTAAATCATTTTTATTAAAGGAAAAAGGAAAGCATTTTGACCCCAATCTTGTAGATCTATTTATTGAAATGCTACCACAAATACTGGAAATTAGAGACAGATATTCTTCCGAAGAAAATATAATGCCAGAAATATTTACAATTGGAGATATTATTGTCGATTTATCTTCAATCTAATTCTTAAAAAATTAATTAGTGTATTGGAACTAAAATATAACCCGAAATTAACCAAACTTGATTCTTTAATATAAGATAAAATTCTCCTTCAAATTTTTCTATAATATTTTTATATTTAAACTCAAGATAAGCATATATTATTGCTTTATCCTTTTCAATTATTGATTTTTTAATTTCATAATGGATTAAATCATTATAAAATTCAGATATCCTTTCCTTTTTAAAATCTTCAATAATTTTAAGTCTTTCCTGTTCTGAAGCATAAAGATAAATATTTTTGTATTTCGAATATTGAATTATATAGGAATCAAAATCAAAAAATGTAAAATAAAGATCCCAATTATGATCTATCCTTGCTTTTAAAGCCATTTCTACTATTTTATATGGTGGTATATCTTTAAGGTTTTGTTGAATTTTTTTTGCTTCTACATATTGTTTTGCAGTTTCTTCAGAAGGAAATAGGTTTTTAGGCGGATTAAGTTCGAGTTTCAAAATATTTTTTGTCAAAAAAACCTGATCTCGCTCAATTGAAGGATAAAAAAGACCTTGAATATAGTAGTTACCACCTTCTTTAAATTCAAACCATTGACTTATGTCTACGGTATATGAGATGCTTTGGTTTGGAGTTAGAAGCATTGTTCTTGTATAAACTTTTTCTTTTGTCGCTTTAGAAAGAATATAAAATTTTGAATAAGGCACCTGCTCTGCATAAGAATTATAAACTTTGAAGTCAACTGTAAAAATTAAATTTTCTGCTACTTCAAAAAAATAATTATTAACAGATTTATTTGTTATTTCTATCTTAACAAGAATTGGAGAATTTAAGAAATATATTTCCTCATTTTCAAATCTTAAAAAAACATCAATTAAACTGTTTTGAGAAGGAGAATCCATACCCCAAAAAATCATTATAATATTTGCTATAAGAATTAACATCAAAATTTTCTTAATTTTATTTAACATTAAAAACCTCAGAATATAATTTTATTTTTTTTAGTTTCGGTTTATTTCAAAAATATTGAAATATTAGATTTTAAAACTATTTTAACAAAAATAATATTTTGGAGATTTTTTTGAGATTAATATTTTTGGAAAAGAAAAATATCAAAGAAGGACTATATTTTTTATCTTTTGAAGATAGCAAGCATGTTTTTGCTAATAGATACAAAATTAACGATAGGATTAAAGCAGTCATGGATGATAAAATTGGAGAATTTATAATAAAAAAAATAAATAATAAGATAGTATTTGGAAGTTTTATCCCAACTAGCTCTTTGAGCTTGTCTAAATATAACTTAAATTTAATAATAGGTCTTCCTAAAGATAGGGCATTAAACCCTATTATTGAAAAATCCTCAGAAATTGGTGTTAATATGATTTTAATAATCCCATTGGAGTTTTCGGATAGAAAATCTATTTCAGAGAAAAACATAAACAGGTTAAATAGAATTGCTAAAGAAGCTTGTATGCAATCTGGTAATCCATATTTGCCAAAAATAGTTAATCTTTTAAAAATAGAAGAACTTTTAAGTATTAAAGAATTAAGTGATGGTTATAAGATTTTTCTTGATGAAAAATCTGAAGTTAAACTAGATTTTTTTGATATAATCAAAAATAATCCAATTGAAAAATTTAAAAACTTAAATATTTTTGTTGGACCAGAAGGAGGAATTTCTGATAATGAAAGGTCTTTTCTTATAAAAATCGGTTTTCAACCTATAAGTTTAGGGGAAAACATTTTAAGAACAGAAACAGCAGCTATTTCTTCTGCGTTTTTTTTCAAACTTTTTCAAAAAAATGTTTTTAAATTTTGAATGGAGAATTTTCAAATGAACAAATTTTCAATATTTGGTATTAATATAACTGATGGAACAACTGATGAATTTATTGATTTAATTTTTAAAAACCTTGAAATTGGTAAAAAAACTCATATTGTAACATTGAATTCCCTTATACTTTTAAGAAGTTTATTTTCCAAAAAATTAAAAAATATTTTGAAAAATGCAGAACTTGTTTTTATTGAAAGTATTGGAGTTGAATTAGCAGCTCGATTATTGGGATATAAGGTAAATAAAAGAATAGCAGGAATAGACTTTTTTAGAGAACTTCTATTTCACATCGATACTCATTATAAAACTATTTATCTATTAGGCGGTTCTTTCGACACTATTATCAAGGCTGAAAAAAATATTAAAATTGCTTTTCCGACCATAAAAATAGTTGGGAGATATCAGGGATATTTTAATAAAGATGAAGAAGAAAAAATCAAAATAGCAATCCAAAAGGCTTCTCCCGATTTTATTTTCGTTGGAATGGGTTGCCCAAAACAAGAATATTGGATATCATCTAATATTGATAAAATAAAGGTTGCAATGGGAGTTGGTGGCTCTTTTGATGTTTTTGCTGGAAAAAGGAAAAGAGCCCCTCAATCTTTTATAAAAAATGGATTTGAATGGTTTTATAGGATTTTCTTTATCCCAGGTAGAATTTTTCAAATATTTCCCTTATTGTTATTTGGATTTATCATATTAAATTATGCAGCATTTATGAAGATTAAAAAGTTGTTTACCAGAAAATAATTTTTTTTTAAAATTAAAATAATTTTTGAAAAGGAGATCGTTATGATCGAGCCTAAAATACTAAAAGGTTTTAAGGATGCTCTACCAGAAGAAGAATATTATAGAAAATATTTAATTAATAAAATTGAAGAAACTTTACATCTTTTTGGATATTTACCTATCGACACTCCGGCTTTAGAATATAAAGATATTTTACTTGGTAAAGGCGGCGGTGAAACTGATAAACAAGTTTTTTTATTTACTGATAAGGGTGATAGAGAGGTTGGATTAAGGTATGATTTAACAGTACCTCTTGCAAGATTTGTATCAATGCATGAAAATGAAATAAACTTTCCATTTAAAAGATATCATATAGCAAAAGTATGGCGTGGAGAAAAACCTCAAAGAGGAAGATTTAGAGAATTTTACCAGGCAGATTTTGATATAATAGGAATCGATAGCATTGAATCTGATATAGAAATTATTTTATTAATATACAATTTATTAAAAAATTTGGGGGTAAATAATTTTATTATAAAAATAAATGATAGAAATCTGATGCATAGTATTTTTGAAAAAATTGGGGTAAGTAACTTTGAAAAACAGATTTTATCTATTTTGGATAAATATTATAAAGTTTCTGAGTCTGAAATTAAAGAAAACTTAAACACTATAATGGGTGATAAAAGTGATGATATAATTAAAATGATTAAATCTACAAAAGAATTAAAAATTTTTGAATTACTTAAGGAAAAATATGATATTTCGGACACAAGATTAGAAAAAATAATTAATTTTATCAAAGAAATGGACCTTGAGCAGTATGTTGAAATTGATTTTGCTATAACCCGAGGTCTTGACTATTATACAGGGATTGTCTTCGAAACATTTATAAAAGATTCAATAGAACTTGGATCTGTTTGCTCTGGAGGAAGATATGACAATCTTACATCACTCTTTTCTAAAAATAAATATTCAGGTATTGGAAGTTCAATAGGACTTGATAGGCTTATGACTTACCTTTTAGAAAGAAATCTTGTTCCAAAAGTTAATTTTTGTAATCTTTTAATTGCTAACCTTAATGAAAAGGATTTATCACTTTATTATAATATTTTAAGCAGAATTCATTCTTCTAAAATAAATTGTGAAATTTATCCACAACAGATTAAACTAAAAAAGCAATTTAAATATGCAGAAGATAAAAATATTCCATTTATTTTATTTTTGGGTGAAGAAGAAAAGGAAAATTCAATTTATAAATTAAAAAACATTAGAACTGGAGAAGAAAAAACTTTTTCTAAAATAGAAGAACTTATAATTTATCTAAAAAATCCACAAAATTCAACTAACTTATGAAGTATTTCTGAATATTTTTTATCTTTTTCTACTATTTGAAGTCCAATATCATAAAAATTTTCATTTATATCCTTTGAAACTCTTCTAACAACACCCTTAAATTGTAAAGTATCCCCTTCATTTATCTCTTTTGGCAATTTTAATTTTAATTTTAATTCTTTACCTTCTGGAATATCATTTTCAGACATCATTAGGATCCCTCCTTCTGAAATATCAAGAAGATAACCTAAAAGAATATCATTTTCATCAAAAATTCTTAAGTAAAAAATCAGGTGTCGCCTTTCATATTTTCTTCTATCCACTTTTTACTCCTTTTATTTTTTCCTTATTTAATTTTACTGCAAATAAAAATTGTTTCAATTATGTTTCACTTATATTTTTAACTATATTTAACATTTTACAAGTTTTTAATTTTATTTTACAAACTTTCAATATTTTGAAAAATAATCTGTTTTTCTTCTAGGTTTAAACCAAGATATTTTATTATATCTTTTCGAGTGACAATACCTACTATTTTCTCACCTTCAATTATGGGTAAATGTCCTATATTGTATTTTTGAAATAAAATTTCTATTGAATCAATAGTCATATCTTTAGTACCTGTAATAACCTTTTTATGCATATAAGCACTTACAGGAGAATTTATCTGATTTATTTTTCTTGCTTTCATAATGTCTCTTAATGAAATAAAACCAACCAATTTATTCTCTTTATTTACAACAGGGGCACCCGTACAATTTACCGATTCAAGAAAAATAGATGCTTGTTTTACACTCCAATCTTCATTTATTGTATATACTTCTTTATTCATTATATCAATTGCCTTTTTTGCGAATTCCATCTTTTCTTCAAGATCTTTTTTGAAAGTTAAAAATATCTTTTTTATATCCTGATCTTCTATTTTAGCTGAACCAGCAAAAATATGCCCACCTCCATGATATCTAAATAAAATATTGTTAACATTTATTTCTTCTTTTCTGCTTCTTGCAACTATTAAACCCTTTTTATTTTTAACAAAATAAAAAAATGCAAAATAAGCATCTGGATTTTCTATCTCAAAAACTTTTTCCACTATGCCTGAAAGACCAGGAAATTGATCTTCAAGTTCAATATATGAAAGTATTATATAATGTCCTTTAATGGTTTTATAAATAAGATTATTTAATATATTATGAAATAATGATACCTGTCCCTCATGATTTATAAGTTTTATTTTTCTTGTTGCAATTTTTATATCTGCTCCATTTTTTATAAGGTAGTTTGCAGCTTCAAAATCCATATCTTTAGTATTCGCATGTGTAAAATTCCCTGTGTCAGCATATATTCCAGTTAGTGCAATTGTGGCATCAATAGGATTGATTTTAATATTGTTTTTAATTAAATATGACACTATCAAGGATGTATTTGCACCAGTTTCTTCTGATATTAATTTTGCATTTTCAATATCAAAACTATCGGCAATATGATGATCCCAGACTTCAATTTCAGAAGCTACATTTATAAGGCTTAAATATTCATTGATCCTTGCTTTTGTTCTTGTGTCAACTATTATAAGTTTATCAAGCTTTTGATTAGATATATCATTTAATGATTTTAAATTTAAAAAATCTGCATACAAAGAATATAGATTTTTTGCTATTGGATGTATAAGGGTGCTTTTTAATAAAACAGCATCGGGATAAATATATCTCATTAAAACCATTGAGCCAAGACAATCATTATCTGTATTTGAATGACCTATTATTACAATCATATTAACAATTTATTATAAAAATTTTAAAAATCAAAATTAAAAAAATAGTAAACTATTGACTTAATATTTTTATATTGATTAATTCATTATCTTTTATAAATAAATATAAAAAGGTACTGAAAAGAAATTTATATGAATTTTCAAAAAGATAATATACCTGAATTAATTGCTCCTGCAGGCAGCCTTGAAAGTGCTATTTATGCATTTAATGCCGGAGCTGATGCTGTATATTTTGGTCTATCCAATTTTTCAGCGAGAAAATATGCTATAAACTTTGATGAAAAACATTATAGAAAATTACTTAAATATGCTAAAAATAATAATAAAAAAGTATATTTGACATTAAATACTATTATAAAAGAAGATGAAATAGGAGAATTAACAAAACTATTAAAATTTTTAAGTTTTTTTCCGCCTGATGCTATAATTATTCAAGATTTTGGTATTATAGGTTTAATAAGATACTACCTAGAAGGTATAAATATTCATGCTTCAACTCAAAGTGGAACCTACTCAAAATATTCTTATGATTTAATAAAAAAATTGGGGATAAAAAGAGTAATACTTGCAAGAGAAAGTACTTTTAATGATATAATTAACATTAAAAATAATTTTAATGATATAGAAATGGAAGTTTTCATACATGGAGCCTTATGTTATAGTTTTTCCGGTTTTTGTCTTGCTTCTGGAATTTTGCTTCAAAGAAGTGGTAACAGAGGAGAATGTGCTCAGATATGTAGAAATTATTTTCAAATAAATTCAAAATCTTTTTATGATAATTATAAAGTTAGTTTATTTTCCTGTAATGATTTGAACTTAGGTGAAAATATAATTCAACTTGCAAAAATAGGAGTCAATTCATTTAAGATCGAAGGTAGGATGAAAGATCCCGAATATACTTTCAATACAGTCAAATTTTATAAAGATTTTTTGGAGAAATATCAAGAAAAAGCTGATATACTTAAAAAAGATAACAATATTGATAAACAAAGTAGCAATGAAAAAAATATTAAACTTTCATTTTCTAGAATTCCAACAAATGGTTATTTTCATGTAAAAAATGGAGAAAAATTAATAAATCCATTTTTCCCATATCATATCGGAATAAATCTTGGAATTATTAAAGATATAAAAAAAGATAATATACTAGTTAAGCTGGAAGAAGATATTAGACAAAGAGATGGTGTCTTAATTCTTTTAAAAACCGACTGCCGAATTATCTCTTTCCCTTTTTCGGTTAGCAAATTAACAGTGGATGGAAAAGAAATATTTAAAGCCAATAAAGGTCAAATCGTTAAAATTTATTCCTCAAAGTTATTTGATTTTATAAGTCTTTTATCTAAAAATATTACTTATGATTTTAATTTAGATGATTTTGATCTAAGTAAAATAATTAATAATGATTTTATTATACTTAGGAAAATATCAGATAGAAATCTTGATTTACCTAAGATAAATGAAAATTTATTAGATGAAGAAAAAATAAGACTAATTTTAAATATCAAGGTAAAATATTCTGAAGTCAAATTTATAGATAAAGTATTAAATGATTTTGATAATTTATATACTAAAGATGATAAATTATATCAAATTAATTTGAATTATTCATATCAAATTATAAGTAATCTCAATAATTTTTCACCTTTAGAATATGAAAAAAATTATGAAAACAATTTAGATTTCGTTGCACAACAAAGGATAGGTAATAAATCTTATCTTGAAATTTTTGAGCAGGAAATGACAAAATCTATAAAAGAAGATATTTTTGATATTAAAATTAATATTGATAATGATTCCAAGCAAATTCTTAACAATATCTTCATTCAGCCATCAATTAATAAAAAAATCATAAAAAAAATAAAAGATGAAATTCGAGATAATTTGTATAACTATTTAAATTCAATTGATAATTTGCAAAATTTAAATAATAAAAAATTTATTTTAAAACCTTTTACTATCACAAATAAAATAGAAGAGGATATTGAACTTCAAAAAAAGATGATATTGGATAAATTAAGTAAAAATCAAATTATAAAGGATAGTATTTTTTATAGAAAAAAAATATCACCACAAAATAAAATAGAAAGATTTGATGATAATAAAATTATTCCATTTGTAACATTTAATAACTTAAAACAAATAGATTTAAATAAAAATGATGAAATATTTAAGCTTGAAAATATTGTATTTCTTCCACTTAATCCTATAATTTACAATGAAGATCAATACTTAAAATCGATAGAAAGAATGATTAACGAAAATAAAGAATTTATTTTTATTTTTGGAATAAATTCCTCCTGGCATTTTTATCTATATAAAAAATATATAGAAAACTTAAATATTTTTTTCTTTTTCGATTTTTATATCTATATATCAAATAGATTTTCACTGCAATATTATGCTAATTTTGAAAAATCCTTGTTTGGAAATTATTGGATTGAGTTTCAAGATGAGATAAAACAAACTCTTACAAAAAATTTGAATGAATCTTATGATAAAAAAGAAAATTTTAAAAATTTTAATCTTTTTGAAATAAAAGATTTTGATATCCCTCTATTTATAAGCAGGGGCTGCATAAACAAAAATGTGATAAATAATTTTTCATGTCCAGAAAATTGTCCAAAAAATTATCTTTTTAAATTAAAAAATCAAAAAAATGATTATATCTATATAATCGAAAATTGTATATCTTATTTATTTAAGATTAACTAAACTTCTTTAGCTTAAAAAAAATAAAAAAGATAATATTAACCATAAATTATATCATAAAGTTCGGGATATCTTTTCTTTACTTCATCTTTAGGTTTGTAAAGTCTATGAATAGAGTGAGGGTAAATAACTTCTTTATTAACTGTTGAAAGATAATAATGTGGTTCTTTGAAATTCGGTTTTGTTGTCCAGGTATATTTTGAGTTAACATCAAAATAGACAGAGGCAACTTTTATATTTTTATGATTTAAGTTTCTTCTAAGTCCTTCTTTCAGTTTATCTACAACTGGGTTAACATATATACCTGCTTTAAAAGTTGTATCAATAATCAAAATCTTGCTTGTATCTTCTACTCTTTCTAAAAGATAAGGTAATCCTATTATATTACTTTTATATGAAAGATGAGAAGATGCTGTATTAATAGCGACATGATCGGGATTTTTTTTGGGGTTACCATTTATCTTATTCAAATATTTATATGTTTCATGAATATATATCCCCGATATGACTCCACCAGGCCATAGTGCAATTATAAAATCAGGTTCAAAATCTGAATAAAATATATTTACACCTAATTTTATAGAATCAATCTGTATTTTTTCTGGAGTCAACCAGATATAATCATCATCAATATTCATACTTTCTATTGGAAATGATTTTTTAGATAGAATTTCAAAAATATTTGGATTATTGTCTTTAAGAATACTTTTCTGATTATCTATTAATAGATCTGAAATCTCATGAGGATAATTAACCCAACAATCTTTATCATAATCATTTAAATAGATTAAATTTGTATTATATAAATTTTTTTCTGGCTTTCTATCTAAAGTTGCAACATAAACCTTATGGGGCATATTTTTTCTTGTTTGATGTTGTAAAAGTGAAAGTAGATGTGATATCGTTTCTCCAGTATCATAAATATCATCTATTATTAAAAGGACATCTTCAGGAACTACAACTTTTATAACATGCTCAAGTCCTTTTACTATAACTTCCTTCTGGGTAAAATTTTCGCCATATGTTGAAGTTGTGATGGCTGTATGATTTATAAATACACCTTGAAGTCTGAAATATTCATTAATACCAATACCTACAATTGTCCCTCCTCTCCAGAGTGAGATAGCATGATTTGGTCTAATATTCATATCATATAATTTTTTACCCAGTAAAAAAGATTCAAATAAAATCTGTTTAGCAGATTTAAAAACAAAATTCATATATTACCTTCATATTCTATTTTTTAAGATTTTAACTATTTTTTTTATAAAGTAAATAATTAGACTAAACAATTTCTTGACATATTTAACATATATTGTTTTTTCAAGAAAAATAATACTAACTAAAGGAATAAAAATGGGAAATACATATTTATTTACATCTGAATCTGTTGGAGAAGGTCATCCCGACAAACTTTGTGATCAGATTTCTGATGCTATATTGGATGCTGCTTTAAGCTTACAACCAGATGCAAGAGTCGCAATAGAAACTTTTGCTTCAAATGGTGTTATAGTTATTGGTGGCGAAATGACCTTAAATAAAGGATATATAGATATACAGGAAGTTGCAAGAGGTGTTATAAGAAAAGTAGGATACGACAATCCAGATTATGGTCTTGATTATAAATCTTGCGGAATATTGACAAATATCAACAGACAATCACCCGACATTGCTATGGGTGTTGATGAAAAAAAAGAACATGAAATGGGTGCGGGTGATCAGGGAATGATGTTTGGTTTTGCATGCAAAGAAACAGAGCAGTTGATGCCAGCCCCAATTGTTTTTTCTCATAATATCATGATGAAAGCTTCTGAAGTTAGGAAAAACGGACTTATGCCATGTTTAAGACCTGATGGCAAATGTCAGGTTACTGTTGAATATAAAGATGGAGTTCCTTTTAGAATTCATACAGTAGTTTTATCACATCAACATGATCCAGATATTCCTTATGAAGATTTGAAAAATGAATTAATAGAAAAAGTCATTAAAAAAGCACTTCCAGAAAAAATGCTTGATTCTAGAACTATCTATCTTATAAATCCTACTGGTAGATTCGTAATTGGTGGACCTATGGGAGATACAGGTCTTACTGGAAGAAAAATTGTTGTGGACACATATGGTGGTGCGGGTAAAGTTGGAGGTGGAGCTTTTTCTGGTAAAGATCCGACTAAAGTTGACAGATCTGCTGCTTATATGGCAAGATATATTTGCAAAAATATTGTTAAAGCAGATATTGCTGAAAAATGTGAGATAGAACTTGCCTATGCCATAGGTGTTGCACATCCTGTTTCTGTCACTTTAAACTTCTTCGGAACTGGGAAATTTCCTGAAGACAAAGTGGTAGAAGTTGTCGAAAAAATTTTCCCATTAAAACCAAAAGAGATCATTAATCATCTTGATCTTCAAAAACCTATTTATACAGAAACTGCAACTTTTGGTCATTTTGGAAGAGATAAATTTTCATGGGAAAAAACCGATAAAGTAGAGGAGCTATTAAAATATTTAAAAAAATAGGATATATAAATGACAACGAAATTACCCTCATCCAAGGTCAAAAATCCTGTTGTTAAAGAAAAAAAAGTTAATAAAGCTGGTAAAGCTAAAAAAGAAAAGAAAAATATCATTGATTTTAAAACAAAATTAAGAAGAGTAAAAAATACTTTAACACGTAAAAATTTAAAAAGAACATTCTGGAAAAAAATAGATGAGATTTTAAAAGAAAAAGATTATAATACGGAAGAAACTGCTTTTGCTGATTTTGAAAAATTATTAATAAATCAAGCATATAAAATTATTAAAAAATCTGACTATTTTTCTTATTTTGTGAATATTGTCCTTGGATTAGCGGTATTTTTTGTTTTTTACCTTATTTTTAAACAAAATGAAATTTTATTAAATATATTTGCGAACTTTGAATCTACTCAACCAGACATTGTTTATCTACTATTTTTAGTAAATGGTGTTATTTTCAATCTTTCACAAATAAGGATCTCTTCGTATGAGATTTTCTCTCTTGATTATTCATTAATGATTCCTATTACAATGCTTTATGGGCCTATTTATTCTATTCTTGCTTTTTCACTTTTCTATTTAATTAGAGTTATAAGAGATTCAAGAAGAGGGTATATTGCAAGAGGCAAAATATATAGATTTGAAAATTTCATCTCAAGTATATCTTACTTTTTTTCAAGTATGGGCTCTATTGGGGGCGAAATACTATTAATATCTTTAGCTTCTTCGCTATTTAAATTATCTATTATAGAATTTAATTTGCAAAACTTGATTTATCTAATTGCCCTTTTTATATTGGGCCCATTAACTCATGATTTAATTGCAATTATAAATATCAGCGCAGGTGGAACTTATATTGGTCATATAATTGACCTTACATTTCTCGCATCCATAGGAGTAGATGCAATAATTCTACTCAATGGTTATTTATATTATGTAATTACTAAAACTTTTGGATATTATGGATTTGGATTCTACACTTTAATTTTATATGGTATTTTAATTTCTTTCATAAGACTTTCAAAAATTAGCGGAGTAATTGAAAAACAAAAAAAAGAAATAGAAGAAGAAAAAAAATTACTCGCAAAATTAAAATCTGATATGACCAAAACTGCCACGATCTTGCAAGATAAAACAAAAGATAATCTCGATTTTACAAAAGTAATTAGCATCCAGGCTGAAAATGTTGGTCAGCAATTTGTAAATGTTAAAGATAAATTAACAAATCTTATTTCATCTTTGACTGAAGTCTCTAAAGGATTTTCTGAAATAAATAAAAAAACTGAAGAGACTGCTAATAAAATTGAAAAATCTAAAGATATAATTATAAATTCATCTAAAATGTTAAAAGAATTTAGAGATTCAACTGAAGTTGTCGAAGAATCTTTAACTTTAATCACAGAAATATCTGAGCAAACTAACCTCTTAGCATTAAATGCTTCTATCGAGGCAGCCAGAGCTAAAGAAAGCGGAAAAGGATTTGCTGTAGTTGCTGGAGAAATAAGAAAACTTGCAGAAAAGACAACTGAGTCTACAGATAAAATTTATTCTGTTATTACCGCAAATTATAAAATAGCTGATAGTCTAAAAAAAGTCTTTGATGACCTTTCTCTTCTATTTTTAAATTATAAAAATAGCATTAGTTCCATAAAAGAGGATGTATTAAAATTAAGCTTAAGTTATGATGAAATTAATTCATCTATTATAAATATTGGAAATTCAATAGATGATTCAGTTACTTCACTTTCTATATTTAATAATATTTCTGAAGAGATCGCAGCTATAACCAAAGAATTAAATGATTTAAACAATGAATTAAAAGCAGATATGATTGATGAAGAAAAATCTTAAATCCTGCCTTCTACAATATCTATCATATTTTGAAGACTTTTTAAGCTATATTTTATATCATCTTCTTTAATTTTAATTTCATAATCATTTGCATTATTATCTTTAATTTTAAGTAATAAATTATATAATTTATCCAGATTTATTTTTTGCATATTCTTACAATAAGATTCTTTTAGTGAAAAAATTTTTTTGTCTAAATTTTCAAGTTGAATTCTATTAACAAAAGTGGATTCTGTTCCAACAGCCCAAATTGAACCTTTTTCAGAATTTTTAATAAGATTGTATATGTATTCTGTTGAACCAGAATAATCTGCTAAAGAAACAACTTCCACCTTTGACTCAGGATGAACTACAACTTTTATATCAGGATATTTTTCTTTAAAATTTATAATATCTTCCTTTGAATAAACCTGGTGAACGGGACAAAAACCGTTCCATAAAAACAAATCGATTTCATCATTTTTTTCTTCTTCATTTAAATTAAATTCATTTCTTATAAAAATATTTTTTGTCTTTATATTCTTGATTTTATTGGCAGTATTTGAAGCAAGATAAAAATCTGGTACAAATATTATTTTTTTGTTTTTGTTTAAATAATATTTTATTATTTTTTCTGCATTTGAAGATGTACAGCAACTTCCTCCAACTTCACCAGTGAATGACTTGATATCTACATAAGAATTAACATAAGTTAAAATTACTATATCTAAGTTTTTTCTATATTTTAAAAAATTATAAACATTTTTTAGATCATCAATATTAACCTTCTCTGCAAGTGGACAAAGAGAATTGATTTCTGGAATAAATACTTTCTGATTATTTCTTGCAATTATTTTAGCAGTTTCAGCCATGAATCTCACACCACATAATACTATATTTTCTTTAGTAGTTTCTGATGCTTTTTTCGCTAGCATATAAGAATCACCCACAAAATCTGCTATATCCACAATATCTTTATTTTGATAATGATGAGCTGCAATGATTAATTTATCTTTTAATTCTTCTTTTAAATTATATATTTTTTCTTTTAATTCTATTAATTCCATAAAGCCTCTTAATTTTTTTAATATGATTTCTCTTAATTTAAAAAAGTTTATTTTAATATTTAAACAGTTTATTTTAAAAACTTATATATGGTTCAATCAAAATATTTATATTGATTTATCTAAATTATTAATATTCAATTGGCAATTTAATCAGCAATTTAATTTCTAATATTAATAATACTCATTAATCTTTATCTTCAATTATAAAAAACTTATTTTAAGTATTTCATAGAAAAATCAAAAGACTTAACTGAATGTGTTAAAGAGCCAATAGAAACATAAGTTGGCATATAATCTTTTAATTTTAATAATTTGTCTTTATCAATATTTCCAGAAACTTCTGTTTCTATTCTATTATCAATTATTTTTAACGCTTCTTTTATCTGATCAAGGTCCATATTATCAAGCATTATTCTATCTACATTTAATATTAATGCCTCTTTTACCTCATTAATATTTCTTGTTTCTACTTCAATTTTATATTTTTTCCCATATTTTAACCTGACTTTATTCACTGCATTTGTAATACCACCCGCAGCATCAATATGATTATCTTTAATCATAACCATATCATAAAGACCAAATCTATGATTTATCCCACCTCCACATCTTACAGCATATTTTGCTAAAACTCTATAACCCGCAAGAATTTTTCTTGTATCTAAAATCTTAATTCTACCTTCAGATATTTCTACAAATTCAGCAGTTTTTGTCGCAATACCACTTAAATATCCTAGAAAATTCAATGCTGTTCTTTCAGCTTTAAGTAAAGATTTAACATTCCCTTCTATTGATGCAATTAAATCATTTTTATAGATTTTATCTGAATCCAGTTTATGTTTAATAAAAAGAATTTTCTTATCGACAATTGAAAATACCAATTCTGCCACATCAATACCTGCCAGAACTCCTTCCTGTTTAGCAAAAATCTGACATTTACCTTTCTCACTTGAAAAGATAGCAGAAGAAGTAATATCTCCAACATCATTAAAATCTTCTTTAAGTCCAATTTTTATTAAGTTTTTTATAGATTTTATATTTTTCTTTATTAAATTATCCACTTCAAACCTCAATAACAATATAGTGAATAAAAATAAAAAGTTCAATAATTAATTTAAAATTATAAATTAGAATATACGATAATATTAAAAGAATTATGTACGAATTCTAAATATTGAGGTATAAATGCCTATAAATGAAAATAATTTAGATAATTTAGACAAATTAAACCAAAAATTAAGTGACTATAAATCATTAATTGAAATAGGTTTAATAATTTCTGCTGAAGGTGATATAAACTCAATAATTAAAGAAATTTGCTATGGACTTATAACAAAATATCAGATCGAATATATAGTTATTCTGCTTTTCCCTGATGAAGTTCAAAAGGAGATGAAATTATTTGTATTTGAAAATTTCCAGGAAAAAGAAGAAAAGATTGATATAAATGATTTTAGTTCTATAAGGTCTTTTTTCTTTTCTCATCCAAATCAGGTAGATTTTTCTACATTTTCATTTTTGATTCCAGTAGAGATTGTAACTCAATTTTTAAAGTATAAACCCGAAATACTTTTTCCTTTGAAAACTACCGAAAGTGTTTTTGGTTTTGTTATGCTTTCGCAAAATCAAGAAAATAAATATTCTCAAGATGATATAGAATATATTTCCAACATAGCATCTTTTGCCTCTGTCGCAATACAGAATAAGAAAAACTACTTAAAAGCAATAACAGATATGAAAACTGGTCTATATATCTACACATATTTCATCCAGAGAATGAGTGAAGAAATTGAAATATTCAAAAGATATACTGATGTTTTTTCTGCTTTAATGTTAGATATAGATAATTTCAAAACTGTAAACGATACATATGGCCATTTAATAGGAGATTTTGCATTAATAGAGCTTTCTAAAATTATAAAAGCCAGCATAAGATTGAATATAGACATCCCTGCTAGATTTGGTGGAGATGAATTTGCAGTTCTTTTCCCAAGAACTTCAAATAAAGTTGCGTTTCAAATAGCTGAAAGGATAAGAAAAAAAGTCAATCAATCGATTTTTTATTTTGATGGAAGAGAAGTCAAATTTACCGTTTCTGTCGGTATTTCTACTATAATACCAGGAGTAAATGAACCTGAAGAGTTTATTAAATTATGCGACAAAGCTCTATATTATTCAAAAAGGACTGGGAAAAATAGAGTCACATCTTTTTACAATAATAAATTTGGTATATATAAGATTGGATCAGAATAGAACTTCTTTAGCTTTACCAAATTTACTTTGTAAAAAAATACCTTTAATAATCATAGTTGCATAACTTCCCTTTTCAAGTATAAAATCAAGTTTAAGTTTTTTCCTGCCTTTAAAAAAATCATCATTTTCAAAATCATATATCTTTAGTTCTTTAGCTAATGTTAATGCCCTTCTTTTTTCATTATTTAACTTAATTTTTAAAAAATCTGCCTTTAAATCAGCAATCTTAATCTTTTCAAAATCCTCTATTTCAGATAAGATTTTATTTATAAACAATTGAATATTAAAATTATCTTTTTTAAAAGTAAAATAATCCTTAATATTTAAATTTTCAGAAATATTATAAGAAGGAATTGGTAAATATAGATTAGTTAAAAGATCAAAGATATCTTTGTCTAAAATTTCTGGAAAAATATATTGTTGTACTTCCCCTGATAAAGAATAAAATTTCCTTCCTTTATTCAATTCAATTAATAATTTACTTAAAAGTATATTAAATAAGTATGATTGATAAGCATGAAAAAGAAGTATTAAGTATCTTCTATCCATTGATTTAAATGCATTTAAATAAATCCTATTTATTTCATCAATATCTTCTTTGTAATTTTTAGGGATATTTGAATAGTCTTTATTTTCCAAACTTGATTTTTTAATAAAAATAACCTTAAAAAATCTTTTTAATTCATTTGGTAGTTTTTTAATAATATCTTCAAGATTTTTATTTGAATTATTAGAACTATCATCAAATAAAAACTTAATTGCTTCACTTTTAGATATTTTTTCATTTTTTTTATCATACTTCGATGTTATAAAAAGAAGTTTTGTAGCATTAATAAAATCTCTTTGAATCAAGCTTTTTGCAACAAAACCTTCATGATGTCTTGCACTTCCAAATCTCTGATCATCAAAATAATTTGGGACCCCTTGATTCTTAACAATTTCAATTCTTTTTAAAATTAATGGGATATCTTTTTCATCAATAGACCTTGCAACAATAGAAAATTTATTATATTTTATATTTTCGCTTCTTATCTGTTTATCTGTAAAACCTATAAATTCTATATCAATATTAGGAATTATTTTTTCATCATTTTTACTTATTTCAATTATCTTTGAAGCTAACTCTTTTTTAATCGTTAGATAAGATGTTGTAACTGCATGTCTATCTTTTATTCCCGCGATTGATATTTCTTTTGCAGGTATTTTAAATCTTGAACTTATCGATGCAATTAAATCAAAAGTACTCCATCCTTTTTTCTTAAACTTAAAAAGTGCGTATTTACCATCAGATTTAGCATCTATAGAAAGATATTCTTCTACAATAAAATCTTCAGGAAATGTTCTGATTTTCATAATCTTTTTCAATTATTTTTTTTATTATTTCTGTTATCTCTTTTTCTTCATACTTTTGCAATTCTTCGTAAGGTATAGGTTTATGAAAATGAAGTGAGACAACTTTAGTATGATAAATCAAAAAACTCCATTTTGGTTTAACAAGATATGTACCATTAATGGTAATAGGCAAAAGATCAAATTTTGTATTTTGCCAGATTGTAATAAAACCTCTTTTAAATTTATGAATATTTCCATCTAAAGTTCTTGTCCCTTCAGGAAATATTGCTATTGAACTTGAACTATTTTTTCTTAATTTTCTGGCTCTTTCATTAATTTTATTAATTGTTTCTTTTAATCTTTTCGAATCAACCGGAATTGCATCCATCTCTTTAAGTAAGGATCCAAAGAATAAAACTTTGAAAAATCTTTTATTTGCAACCCATACTGTATTAGGTAAAAAACTCATTATTGCTGCTATATCATAATAACTTGAATGGTTCGCAACTATAAGATAGTTTTTGTTCTTATCTATATTTTCCAAACCATATGCCTTTAATTTAACACCAATTATCTTAAAGAAGAAAAGACTCCATTGCTTGGATAAAAAAATAAATAAATTATTCAACTTTAATTTTTTAACTATAAGTCCAATAAAAAAAATTATTGTTTGAATTGGTAATGCTATAATATATGTAATAAAAGAACATAAAATAGTTGAGATTTTAATTTTTCTTCTTTGTTTCATCTAAATAAATATAAAAATTAATCCAATTTTTTCAAATATTTTAATAATCTTAAACTTGCATAATTAAAAATATTTTTTATAGTTTATAAAAAGGAAAAGAATGAAGTTAAAAGGAATAGGTATCTCTGGAACCATTTCGTGGGGTAAAGTTTTTCTATATTTACAAGAGTCTTATTCTATTCCTAAATATAATGTATTTGATGTTTCGTCTGAGATAAATAGATTTACAAATGCTATCAATAAAACTATTGAAGATATAAATAAAATAAAGCAGACACTTGAGACTTCTCTTTCAAATGATGAACTTTTTCTTTATACATCTTTTATTCTTTTTTTAAATGATCCAAATTTTATATCTTTAGTAACAAATGAAATAAAAAAGGGTCAAAAAAATGCTGAATGGGCATTATATGTAGTACTCGAAGAATTAATCTCAAAATTTCAAAATTTACCAAATATTTCATTTACTCAAAGATCTGAAGATATATCATCTATTGGTGAAAAAATAATGATGAATTTACTTACAAAACAAGTAAATTCAGAGAAATTAAATATACCTCCAAATTCAATTATTGTAGCAAGATCTATATCTCCTACAGATCCAATAATCTTAGAACATAAAAATATCGCGGGTCTTATAACTGAACTTGGAGGCTACGCTTCTCACACTGCTATAATGACTAGAAGTCTTTCTATTCCTTCTGTTTTAGGTGTTGAGTTTATAACTTCTATTGTTCAAAATGATGATGAACTTATTTTAAATCCATTAACAGGTGAAGTAATTTTAAAACCAACAGAGGAAGAATTTAAAGAAGCTAAAGCACTACAATCAAAGCAGAAAAGACTTCTTGCAAATTTTCATCCATATACAAATAAAGAATCTAAAACATTAGATAATGTGTCAATCGATATATTAGCCAACATTGCTTTTGCAGAAGAGATACCATCATTATTAAAAACTTCTGCTAAGGGCATCGGGCTTTATAGATCTGAATTTATAGTTTTACAATCAAATTCATTTCCACCAGAAGAAACTCAATATAAAATATTAAAAAAGATATTTTCAACAATACATCCTGATAAAGAAATTACAATTAGAACTCTGGATTTGGGTGGCGACAAAATTATCCCTGGATATGCATCTGCCAATGAGAAAAACCCCTTTTTAGGATATAGAGCAATTCGATTTTGTCTCTCAAGACCAAAACTATTTTTAGAACAGATAAGATCGATTCTAAGAGCTGCATATAATTCGAAAAACTTAAAAATAATGATTCCAATGGTTTCAAATTATGAAGAGATAATTGAGACTAAAAAGTTATTTAAACAGGCTATTGAAGAACTTGAAAAAGAAAATATCCCATTTTGTAAAAACTTTAAACTTGGAATAATGTTTGAAATACCATCTGTTTATTATATTTTAGATGAACTTGCAAAAGAGATAGATTTCATCTCTATCGGTACAAATGATTTGATTCAGTATATTTTAGCATGCGATAGAGGAAATGAAAAAGTCGCTTACCTTTTTAGATATTCAAATCCTTCTGTCTTAAGATTTTTGAATGACACAATTAAAAAGGCTAATAAATTGGGTCTCGAAGTATCCATGTGTGGAGAAATGGCTTCAGATATTTACTCTATACCTTTATTATTGGGTATGGGTTTAAGAAGATTTTCTATTCCACCATCTTCATTTATGTTAGTAAATAAATTAATAAATAATATAAGTTTAAAAGAATGTGAAAAACTTACAAACCAGATTCTTAAACTGGTTTCAACATATGAAATAGAAGAAAAAGTTAATAAATGGATTAAAGAAAGGGCATACGAAGTATATGAGTTTTTTCATTTGTTGAAATAAAAAAGATAATTTATATTTTTTATAAATTAACTTTATAATTATTTTTAATAAAATCTTATATCCCAATTTTCAAAAAGATTAAATATCAATACAATAATTTATAAGGGTTAATATGAATAATAAAAAAGAATTATATAAAATTGCACTTGCAGGAAGACCAAATGTTGGCAAATCAACAATTTTTAATATTTTTGCAAAAAAAAGAATTGCAATAGAATTTTCAAAACCAGGAACAACCAGAGATCCCATAGAAAAAATTGTTAAAATTGGGGATGAGCAGGTACTTTTAATCGATACTGGTGGTTTTGAGTTTGAAAGTAAAGATCCTTTATATACTTTGATTGGAGAAAAGGCTAAAAAGGCCATAAAAGAAGCTGACCTTGTATTATTTATTGTTGAAAAGGATAATATTATTGATGAAGATCTTGCCTTTTTAAGATATATTAAAAAAAACGCTAAAAAATACATTTTAGTTGTTAATAAATCTGAAGGTAAATATAAAGATATTTTGCCAACAGAAATATATAGATTGGGTGTTAAGACAATTGTTCCAATATCTGCTATACATAGGGATAACATCGATATTTTAGAAGATACGATAATTAAAATTATAGATGAAGATATAAAAGAAATTGAAATAAGTTCAGATAATTTAGAAAATGGGAGAATTAATGAATTTACTTATCAAGATAAAGATATAGAAAATTTTCCTAATAGTTTTTATAATGAAAAGAACAAAAAGATAGAAAAAACTCAAAATTACATTGAAAATAATATAAACAGTAATACTATCCGATTGGCAATTGTTGGAAGGCCAAATACAGGTAAGTCAACATTATTAAATTGCATCTTAAAAGAAGATAAGGCGATAGTTTCAGATATTCCTGGAACAACTCGAGATGCTATAGAGACAAGTATAAATTATAAAGGATATGATATTGTTTTAGTTGACACAGCAGGTATTAGAAAAAAAAGCAAGATAGATACTGATCTTGAGTATTATAGTATTAAAAGAAGTTTTGATGCTATAGATAATAGTGATTTAGTCATACATCTTGTTGAATCTAATGAACTAATAACATCTCAGGATAAAAAAATTTCAGATTATATCATCAATAAAGGTAAAGGTTATATTCTTGCGATAAATAAAATAGATCTTCTTTTTGCAGATATTGAAAAATTAGAGGATTTTGATTATGACTTTTTAAGAGAAAATAAAAATATCAAAAATAAATCCTGCTTAAAACTAATTCAAATTTATGAAAATTTAAGTGAAAACTTAAACTATAAATTTCCTCAGATTTCATATGTTAAAAAATTCTTCATTAGTGCCCAAAAAAACTTTAATATCGCGCTTTTACTTGATTATTGTATAGATTTATATAAGAGAATTAGAACTAAGCATAAAACTTCCCAACTAAATAAAGTGATAGAAAAAATATCCGAAATAAAACCTATATTAGTCGGTTCTTCATTTTTAAATCTACTTTATATGGTTCAGGTAAAAGATATCCCAAGAATATATAAAATTTTTACAAATAAAGATAGCAAGGAAATCCCATCTTATTATACTCAATATATAATTAATGAAATGAGAAAACAGTTGAATTTAGAGTCAATTCCTATTAGAATAAAGTATGAAAAAAGGAAAAATAAAAAAGAGGAATAGTAGTTATGGTTTTTATTATAATCTATTTAATAATTTCTTTTTTAATCGGAGCTATTCCAACAGGTTTAATTATTGGAAAAATAAAAAAAATTGATATCAGAGCTCAGGGCTCAAAAAATATTGGGGCGACTAATGTCACAAGAGCTTTAGGACCTTTTTTCGGTATTCTTACTCTTATTATTGATTCAACAAAGGCTTTTTTACCTTTATTTTTATTAAATCCTATTTCAAATCATTTTAATCTTAATTTATCATCTTTGAATATTGAACTATTGAATATTGAACTATGGAAAGGATTAATAGCTTTAGCTATATTATGCGGTAACACTTTTAATCCATTTTTAAGATTTAAAGGTGGAAAAGGTGTAGCCACTGGTCTTGGAATAATGTTATATTTAAATCCTTATGGTGTCCTTATTTCATTTATTATTTTTTTAATTGTTGTAATTATCACAAGATATATTTCTCTTGGCTCGATACTGGCTGTACTTGCTATAATTATTTCTTCATTTTTTTTCTTGAAATCATTTTATATTATTATTGCAATCTTTTTAATTGGCTTTATTGTTATATTAAGACATAAAGAAAATATAAAAAGACTTTTGAATTCTACTGAAAATAAGTTTTCATTTAAAAGCAGCAAAAAATAGAAAAATTAAGCAAGTTGACAATTTTAAATTTTAAATTTTGTGCTTTTAAATTTAATATAAAAAATTAATGAAGAAGATTTTATTAATGATAGAAATATTTGAATTAATAAATTGAAAACTTTTACTTAATTAAATTTAAGAATTAAGATATAATTAAATTAAAAATTATAAAATAATTAAATTTAAGAATTAAAGCATAATTAAATTAAAGATTTATGATAAAAAATAAAATATGAAATTATTAATAAAATATTAAGAGAATCTCATTATGGATAATCAGAAGGTTTATTATTCAATATCTGAAGTTTGCAAAATTTGTGAACTTAAACCACATACATTAAGAAGTTGGGAAGAAGGAATAGTTGCTTTAAAACCTAAAAAAAACAAGTTTGGCCATAGGATTTATACCAATCAGGATATTAAGAAGATTAAAATAATTAAAAAACTGGTATATATAGACAAACTATCAATAAAAGGCATAAATGACTATTTTTTATCTAAATTTAATGATAAAAAAACTCAAAAGATAGCTGAAATTCAGAGTTTATGGTTTGAAATATACGATAAAGCGCAAAATTTAAAAAAATTTATTGACAATTTAGAATCAAATGATATATTCGATTTCGTAAGCCGAGATAGCTCAGTCGGTAGAGCAAAGGACTGAAAATCCTTGTGTCGGCGGTTCGATTCCACCTCTCGGCATTTTGGGCTTTCCTTAAAAAGGATAGCCCTTTTTTTTTCAATATTTTTTTAATTTGCTTTAATATAAAAATTAATATATAATTTATATAAACTGGATAAATAAGGATACTATGAATTCTGATAAAATAACCATTGATTTACCTATACTATTGAAAGCAATTGAAATTTATATGAAAATGGCATATCCCGATAATAATATACCACAAAATATTAAATCAAAATTGGAATCAATATATAATTCAAAAAATATTGAGGAAGCATTAAACCTTTTTAAATATGAGGAATTCAATGGTTCTCCTTCATATAAATTACAACTTGGTTCATCAAGATACCCTTTCTTAAAACTGGTTTATGAAAAAGCTACATTTTCCAATGAATATGGATTTTACATAGATAGACATTCTGAATATATTGCTGTGGACTCCAGTTCACCTGATTTTTCTAAAGAGCTGGAGATTAAAAATTATACTTCAGAATTAAAATTTAATTTAGAAAATGAATTTGAAAAACAAAATATTCCTACATACAGAAGATTAGTTAAAGAATATGTTGAAAAGTGTAAAAATAATCTTGGCTCTTCATCAATTTCAAAGAAAGGTAAGTTAATCTTGCTTGTAGAAGATGATCCAGATATAAATGATATGCATAAATTAGAATTGATGATTCTTGGTTATGATGTTGAATCTGTTTTTAATGGTTATGATGCATTAAAAATGGTTGAAAACAAATACTTTGATTTAATGCTTTTAGATCTTATGATGTCTGGTATATCAGGGCAAGAAGTCATTAAAAGAGTTGGTAAAGAAATAGATATAGTTGTCCTATCTGCTTTATCTGATAAGTTTACAAAAGACACATGCCTTAAACTTGGTGCAAAAGCATATTTAACTAAACCAGTTCATAAAGATGATTTGAATAACTTTTTAATCGATTTTTTTAATAAAAAAGAGAATAAACAAACATAAAAAACTGATAAAAATCTAATTTATACAGGGATAGGAGTAAAAAATGTGTGGAATTGTCGGTTATATTGGGAAGCAAGATGCAAAAGATATTCTAATAAATGGTCTTAAGAGATTGGAATATAGAGGTTATGATTCTGCTGGGATAGCATTATTAAATGAAAAAAATCTATTAGTAAAAAAGTCAGTTGGAAAAGTTCAAAATCTAGAAAATAAGATATTAAATATTGATGAAAATTTTTTTGCAGGTATTGCTCATACAAGATGGGCGACCCATGGAGAACCTACTGAGATTAATGCACATCCACATTTAGATTGTCATTCTAAAATAGCAGTTGTTCACAATGGGATTATTGAAAACTACAATATTTTGAAAAAATATCTTATCGAAAAAGGACATAAATTTATCTCTGAAACAGATACAGAGGTTTTTGCTCATTTAATAGAGTCAAATTATAATGGAGATATTTTAGAAGCAGTATTACTTTCTCTTAAAGAATGTGTTGGATCTTTTGCTTTTGCCATTTTACATAAAGATCATCCCCATACTATTATTGCAGCGAAGAAAGGTTCGCCTCTGGTTGTAGGAATTGGTAATGGTGAAAATTTTCTTGCATCTGATGTAAACGCAATTACTGCTTTTACAAATAATATTATTTATGTTAATGAAGAAGAAGTTGTTATATTAAAAAAAGATTCTTATAAATTTGTATCATTTCAAAATCAAAAACTTGAAAAGCAGGTTATTCAGATTGAAACAGATCTTCAAAATATTGAGATGAGTAACTTCCCTCACTATATGCTAAAAGAAATTTTTGAACAACCTCATACAATTTCAAATGCAATCAGGGGAAGGTTAAACTTTGAAGAAGCGAATGTCAGACTTGATGGTCTTTATGCTGTTATCGATAAAATTAAAAAAGCAAATAACTATATTTTATCGGGTTGTGGGACATCATGGCATGCCGCTTTGATTGGTGAATATTTATTTAATAATTTTGTAAGGACCAATGTTAAAGTAGAATATGCTTCAGAAATGAGATATAAAAATACTTATATAGATGATTCTACAATCTGTTTTTTCATATCTCAATCGGGTGAAACTGCTGATACTATTGCTGCTTTAAAAGAAGCTAAAAGAAGAAATGCAACATGTCTTGGTATATGCAATGTTGTTAATTCTACAATCGCAAGAGAAACTGCATCGGGTGTTTATTTACATGCTGGACCTGAAATTGGTGTTGCTTCAACAAAAGCATTTACATCACAGGTATCTGTTTTAGCTTTAATATCAATTTTTATTGGAAGATTAATCGGTAGAGTCTCATTTGAAGAAGCTTACAATGTATTAAAAGAATTATCAATATTACCCGAAAAGGTAGAAAAAATTTTACATAATGCTCAATATATTGAAAACATTGCTGAACAATTCTATAAATCCAATAATGCTCTATTCTTAGGAAGAGGTATAAATTATCCCGCTGCTTTAGAAGGAGCATTAAAACTCAAAGAAATATCATATATACATGCTGAAGGATACCCTGCCGCTGAAATGAAACATGGACCTATCGCATTAATTGATGAAAATATGCCTGTTTTTGTTATAGCCACCAAAGATTTCCTTTACGATAAAGTAATAAATAATATAAAAGAGGTTAAAGCCCGAAAAGGTAAAGTAATTGCTATTGCAAGTGAGGATGATAAAGAAATCCAGAATATTGTTGATCATGTTATTCATGTTCCAAATACCCTGCCTGTCCTATCACCTATATTAAATGTTATTCCTCTTCAACTATTTGCATATTATGTCGCAATTAGAAGGGGACTTGATGTAGATAAACCAAGAAATCTTGCTAAATCAGTAACAGTAGAATAGATAAAGAAAATAAATCATTAAATTATAAAGAAAATTTAAGAAATAAAGAATTTTGGTATGGTAATATTTAAATGAAAAAGAAGTTTTTTAATTTTGAAAATGAATCATTTTTCTATATATTTATAATAATCACAGTTTTTTTCATAATTTCTTTATTTTGCTTAGCCATCTTTTATCTTTCTAAAACACAAATCACAATTTTTAAATTATCCTTATTTAATATTATTGCCATTACTTTTTCAATTTTATTTTTTATTTTTCTTTTTTATAGATATATTAAACAGATTGCTTTTTATTCAATTTTTCTTCTTCTATTTTTATTGGTTATTTCTTTTTCAAATAAATTTCCATTATTTGGATTTTTATTACTGATATTTTTAGTTTTTTTATTTATAAAATCAAAAAAATTGATTTTTCCAAAAATCATTTGAAATTATTATTGAATTTTTTAATTAAAAAATTTACCTTCTTCCTTACCTGCCTTGTAGTATGTTTATTATTGACTTTGCAAAAATCATATTTGCTTTTACATATAATACATCTTTTCCCATCTAATCCTAATAATGAAGAACTTATCATCGATTTTTGAGTATAAATATCAATATCAAAAAATCTCCAATTTTTTTCAAAATTATAAAAAAAATATTTTACTATCATAGGATCTTCATCAATATTTATCAATAGACAATCACCATCAATATTAAATAATAGATCATATTTTAATATTTTATTTGGTATAAAATAAGATTCTAAAAATTTTATAAAATATTTTAAAGCTTCAATAAAATTCATATTATTTTTAGGAAATCCTTTGATATTTAGATGAATTACAATTGTTGTAAAATAATTTTTCTTAATATTTTTTGTTTGTCTTGAAAATTCGATAATTTTATAATATTTTTTTTCTCTTGCAGTAAGTATTTTATTTCGCAAATGGTAAATTTTTTTATGTGAAAAATGAATTTTTTTCATATCTTTTTTTATCATAAAATTGAAAAAGTCAAATATTGACAACTAATAAAGATAAATTATTATTTTATTAGTAATAAATAAAAAATGAGGAAAAAATGAAAAAAATTATTATTTTCGTTTTTATCTTTTTTATATTTATCTTTTATTTTATTTCACCCATAAAATCTCAAGATACAAATAATAAAAACAGATTTATTGGATATTTTGTTAACATATATGGAGAATTTACACCAAATGAAATCAAATATGCTTTTGATAATTTAAATATTTATTTAAAATCACAACATAAGATTGAATTTTTAAATAATGGTCTATCTTCAAGAGCTTTATCTTTGGAGTTGCTAAGAAAAGAAAACTTAAAGTGTCTTGCTGAGTTTAGTGGAAAAGTAACCAATATCAATTATTCCAATTCTCAATTTAAAACAGATATCTCATTGAAATTGATTTTTGACTCTATTAGCACAGATCAAATTGATCTTGAAGTATCTAAAGACTACGAAGGAGAAAGCACTGGCTCAATTACTGATTCTAAAGCATTTACTCTATCTAAAGCATTTATAGATATATTTGCAGAGAATATTGATAAAATAAAAGAGATTCTTACTAAATAAATATTATCTTTTTTATAAATATTTTTCTAATTTTCTTTACTTTTTAATGAACTATTTTTATTAGTTATTATTAATATTTACTGCTTATAAATTTATCTTTAGTTTCTTATTTTGTTTTCTATCAATTTTTTTTATTTTCAAAATAAAATTGTTTTTATTAAAAATTTATTTTAATATTCTTAATTCACCATATTTTCCATCGAAACCAGGTGGATCAAATTTAAATAAATTTTTTCTAATAGAGATTAATGAGGATTTGATACTATCATCTATTTCTAAATTTTCTATTATATTTAAGATTGTTTTCTCTTCAATCATATATAAGTTACTTTCAAAATTAATCTTGCTTAATATAGTTTTATAAAACTGTTCAACTTTTTTGGACTTAATTGATGAATTTAATGATAAAGCAATAATTTCTATCAATGGAATTGAATAAAAAAACTTTTGTTTTCTTCTATCTTTTTTCTTATCTATATTTTTTAAAGCCAATTTATGAACACGATATTGAACACCTTCAATCAACTTTTTTTTACAAACTGGACAAATCAAATCTTCTGGTACATTTTCAAATTGAAAATAGATCTGCTCTTTGTTTTCATGTCTATCTTCTCTATGTCCTGTTAAATAATATCTTCCATGTTCTGGTTTAAATTCAACAGAATAAGTAATTCTTTTTTTTTTAATGGAAGAAATAAAATCAAAATAACTTAAATTATCTATTTCTAAAGCAAAAAATTCTCTTCCAATTCTATTTAATGCTTCACTATGGGCATCTGAATTAGATATAACAAGAAAATCATTTAATTTATCTATACTTAAAATCATATCTGGATCAGCAGATAATCCAGATTCTAAAGCATTTATTTTATTTGTAAAAGAGCCAAAAAATTGTTCGAGGGAATCTATTGGATTTTCCCCTCCTAAGACTCCATCAGGTGTAAAGATATGAGCAGGGATAAATTCAATATAGGGATACTTTTCTGAAAGATTTAATAAAAAATCATGCATCTTGTTCAATGTTTCAAATTTCAGATATGGTCTTCCTATATTTAATTTAGCTTTTTGATTTTCAAATATTTTCGCTATTTCTTCAACTACTTTAAAAGATGGGAAAAGCATTAATAAATGAACCAGTTTTCTTTTTTTAGTATCATAAAAGTATGGTGCTGAAAGGACTATTTCTGTTTCAAGAATAATTCTTGGATAAAATTTATTTGTTTTATCATAGAAATTTTTCAATATATAAAGCCCTTCTTCTGATTCAATAAGAGCTTCTTTTATTATTTTTCGCCATTCAGGTTGAAGTATATCTCCACTACCATATAAATTAATGCCTTTCATTTCAAGATTTTCATATAACCTATCTAAAGAAATTTTACCAACGCCACCCGAGTAACCAGAATGACAATGTAAATCTGATGTCAATATCATTTTTATAACCTTTTTAATAATAAATATTAAAAGATAAAGATAAAAATTATTAACTACTGGATCTATAATTTATCTTTCTATTTTACTTAAATTTGTCCTTCTTGAAATTAATATCTTATATATAATTATCAACAAAATTAAACTTGACGATTATTAATTATTTTTTTAATTTGTTATTGAGGAGAATATATTATGAAAAAAGATTGGGGTTCTATGAATATTATGGAAATTTTATCGATTCATCCAAAGGCTGCAGAAATTTTAGCAAAATACAATGTTGGATGTCTTGGATGCTTTGCGGCAAGAGCTGAAACCTTGGTTCAAGGACTAAATGCTCATGGAATTGATCCACAAAATGTTATAAATGAACTTGATGCAACCTTTGGTGGTTAAAATTTTAATCTATGAAAGATTTTGAAAAAAAGGAGATTCTTTCTTTTTCAGATAATCTTTTAAAAAAAATATCAGAAAATTGGCTTTTAATATCTTCTGGTAATATCGATAATTATAACATGATGACAGCAAGCTGGGGAACTTTTGGGATATTATGGAATCTACCAGTTGCCCAGGTTTTTATTAGACCTTCAAGATATACTTTTGAATTTATTAATAAAAATGATTTTTTTTCAATATCTATTTTTGAACCAACTTATAAAGATTTATTATCTTTTCTGGGCTCAAAAAGTGGAAGGCATATCAATAAAATGAAAATTGAAGGTCTTACACAAATAGATTATAATGGAAAAACTGTTTTTTTTAAAGAAGCAAAAGAGGTTCTTATCTTAAAAAAATTATTTGATTTACCTATGCAAGACAAAATCATAGATTCTGAAATGAAAAATATTTTCTATAAAAATGGTGATTATCATCATCTTTTTTTTGGAAGGATAATTGAATATTTAAGTAAGGTTTAATTTTTTATTTTTGGTTTTAACCATTTAATTCAACTAAAAAGGGCTATCCTAAATTTAGCGGATAGCCCCTTTGTTTTTAAATTCCTTTGTAAATTAATATTTCAAATATCGTCAAAAAGAATAATTTACAATTTATTTTTGTACTTCTATCAAATCACTTAAAAGATATGGTTTTTGAGTAAAAAATGTTTTTATAGTGGTCATTGTTATTGTAAACATTTCGCCAGTATTTTCATTTATTGCATAATAAAGTTCCTGATAATCATCGGGTGATTTTTCCTTTTTGAAAATAATACACTTTGTAGTTTGACCATCCTTTGTTCCAATTATAATTTCATATTCTACCTTATATTTTTCTGGAACTTTATCTAAAGGATCGACTGCAGAAAGATAAAATAATCTATCTAATATTGACTTGATATTTTCATCAGGAATCAATATCTTTTTCGCCTTTTCATTATAAGAAGCAGTCCAGTAGTATTTTTGATTTTCAAATTCTATTAAATTTTCATCTTTTGTCTCATCATTAATAAACTTAATATAACTAATATTATCTTTATTCACATTTGAAAAAATCATCTTATTTCTAAGTTGATTTGCATTAAAATCGATTAATTGGATTGCCTCTAAGGTTATGATATATATGGTTGGTTTATCAATGACCTTAAGATATATTCCATCACGAGCGGGTGTTCTATCACCAAAAATAATACCAATTTGCTTTTGATTACCATTTTCAGTATAGTTAAAAACAAAAGTTTTTTGTGGCTTATCGAGACCAAAATCTTTTAATGAAGTTTCGGATTCAATCTCAAACTTATCCTTAAAATAAAGTTGTTTAAAACCTTCAAGATATGAATTAATAATTGAATTGTCAGTTTTATAATTTGAAGGTGAAACAAATTTCCATCTATCATTTTCTTTTTTTAGTTCAAATTTATTTGAAGCAATTGCATCCTCAACAAATATTGAATGAATAGATTCAGGTTTAAATCCTTCTAAAACGAGATAAGAAACTTTATTATCCTTTTTTGAATCAATATTTTTTTTTATTAAATCGTATAAAAAATATGAACCAATTATTATAACAAATATAATTAAGAGTATTAAAGTCTGTTTATTCGACTTTTTCATCTTTTACCTCTTCAACTATTCTGTTTTTTGCTTTAATTGACTTTAATAATCTAATTCCAAAAATAACCAATAAAATAAATACTTCTAAAAATACAAAACAGGTTAAAGAAATTAGTTTTTGAGATTTTGCAGAAAGTGTAAC
>DAOOKC010000010.1:2263-32846 GCA_035385485.1 Exilispira sp. | reverse complement strand
GATTTGCACAACTCAAAAAAGAGTTCAAGGAACAGTTGAAAGAAGAATAAAGACTGAATAAGGCAATAATTGAAAATTTAAAAAAGGTGAAATTAACATGAAACTAAAATTAAAATTTTTATATCATAATCCATAAAATAAAAATGTAATATTGAAGGATAATAAACATCATTCCATTTTTTATAGTTTGAATATTCTACCTTGAATTTTAAAATCTGACTATCAATTTCTGCTTTTATTATTTTATAATCTTCAATTAAAAAGTTAAGATCTTCAATAATAAATTCGCCATTTTTATAATTCGGTATTACATTATTTTTTAATAATAATAAAAATAAAAAGATATTTTTCTCAAAATAATTCAGTAAACTTTTAGATATTTTTAGTGATTCTGATGAAATTTCAAATTTTTCACCCGTCATAATGTAGTCTATAAAACCTGAATGAGAAGAATAATCATAATCAACTTTAAATAAAGGTAAAGCAGTTGAACCCACTTGTGTAGTTCCTTCAAGAAAAATCTTTTGATTTAAACAAATGCTTCCAGTAAGATTTATTAGTGGGTAGCTTTGAGTACTATTTTTTATTGTTAGCAAAGCTTTTTTTATATTTATCTTTTCAATATACAAAAATCCAAGAATCGGGTATTTGTCTATATATAATGCAAGATCTTTTTCATTAGATAATTTTTTTGAAAAAGAAAAATATGTACAACTATAAAAAATCAAATTGAAAAGAATTATTAATAAAATTAAAATTAATATAATTAATTTTTTATTTTTCATTTTTTTCATTTTTTTTCATTTTATTTTTTTAATTCTGACTTTCAACTCCCTGAATAGATATCAATGCTTCCTGATATGCGGGGTTGGAAATGATGAACTGGTCTATTGCATTTTTATTCTCATTTGCATAATCTTCATATTGTTGTGCTGTAATACCAAAATATGAAAAAAAATCGTTTTTAAGTGATTCGATATTTTTTTTCTGTTCTTCTGTATATGAGCCTAAAAGATTGTAACCTGCATTATCGAGTTCTTTTCGCCATAAAACCATTATTGTGCAAAAGTCCTTAACATTACTTATTCTTCCTATACCTTTAAGTTTTTCCTTTTCAGCTTCCCAATCTATTTCAGTACCTTTTGAACCGACGACAATATCGATAGAATCGTCTTCTTCAAGTTGATATTCCCCTTCATTAGTATTTTTCTTAGCACATGCAAAAAGAAAAGAAAAGATAATAAATAAAAGTATTAAAAATAATAAAATAAATAAAACCTTATTATAGTTCTTATATTTCATAATATATTCCTTAATAAAAATTATATATCAAGTTTGTCTTAATTTTTTTTTTTGTAAAATATTAATTCTAATCTATATTTTTAATAGCTTATTAATTTTAAATTATAACTTTACTATAAAAATTTTTATTGTTAAACCGGAGAAGTTTTTTATGAAAAAATCGATGTGGGGTTGGTTTAAAAGATTATTTTCAAATTATTCTAAAAAGACATTGCATCTTTATAGGATTTTTCTTTTTAAAATAGACATATATCTTTTTAATAGAAAGAAGAATAAGTACTTTAAGCAGATTGGTAAAATTTTTTATAATGAACTTTTAAATGGAAAAGAAACCGATCAAATTATTGAAACATTGCAACCTATTTTTTCAAATATAGAAAAAATAGATAGAGATATAGAAGGCTTAACTAATAAGATTAATGATATTGCAGAAAAAGAAAAAATATCAAAAGAAGATGTTGAAAAAATAGATAAATTCATCATAGATGCTGATAAAAACTTAAAAGATTCGATTTTTGATGATTTTGATGATTTTGATTTAGATAATGAAATTGAAGAAGTAAAATTAAAATCTGATTTTATTAATGATGATTTTAATTTGAATGATAAAATAGAAAACAAAACTAAAAAGAAGAAAACTAAAAAATCTGAAAAATCAAAAGTCAAAAAAAAATAAAAAGTATAACAAAAATCTTAACAATAAAATAAATTAATCTTAGTAAATTACTTCTTCAATTAGCAAAGACATAAGTTTTGCAGTATTTAAAAGTCCAATCTCATGAGTTCTCTCATATCCATGCGATGCTGAAACCCCTACTCCAAAAAGTGCGACTTTTATATCAGCTCCAGCTCTTAATGCTGCCGAACCATCAGAACCATAATAAGGAAACAGATCTTTTACATATTTTATATTGTTTTCTTTAGAAAGTCTTTCTAGTTTTTTAGTTAATTCAAAGTTATATGGTCCTGAAGAATCTTTTGGGCAAATTGAGACAGCAAACTCGTTTCCTTGTAAACCCGACCCTACGACACCCATATCTACAATATACAATTCTTCAATTTCCGGAAGATTTGCAATCCCCTGTCCTGTTTCTTCTGTTACATTAAAATACATATAAATAGGCTTAGTAAAATTAATTTTGCCATTTTTTTTAAAATCCATAAGAATTTCTGCAATATGCAAAAAGATAGCACAGGATGCTTTATCATCCAAAAATCTTGTCTTAACAAATCCATTGATATACTGAAATTTTGGATCTAAAAAAACATAATCGCCGACTTGAATATGATTCTTTATATTATCATCTTTTTTTATCTTTTTTTCTTTCTCTTCTTCATTAGATAATTCATTATCTTTAGAAAAATCAAAATCTAATCTTATAAATGAATCATCATAATTTGGAACAAGTTCATATATTTTTTTATTAACATGAGCTGCTGGATTTTCTGGTAAGACTGTTCCATAGTAAATTTCACCATCACTTGCTTCAATTGTCACATAGTCCCCTATGGCATAAATCGGTGGAATACCTCCAACTGATGTTATCTTTATAACATCATTTGAAACTGATTTTACCATAAGCCCAAGGGTATCAACATGAGCTGCAAAACAAATACCTTTTATATCTTTTTTAATTTTATCATTTTGAATATTACCAAATTTGAAAATAACAGATCCCTTATTTGTAAGTTCATATTCAATACCATTATATTTAGCAAATTCAATAATAAAATCCGTAACTTTCTTTGTATTGCCCGTAGGAGAAGGAATTGAAATTATTTTTTCAAGATGTTTAATAATCTTTTTACTATCTAATTTATTGGTAATTTTTGATTCTTTTGTCATACTATTCCTTTAAAATTATCTTAAATAATATTTGATTGATAATATTAATTAAAAATAATTGATCATTAAAAAAGATAAATTTTCAAAAAATTTTTACTAAATGTCAATTTCTTTGCAATTTGGAGAAACAACAATATCAGCAGGTGTATTTTTTATAATAAAATCTGGATCATATCCTTTAAAATATTCCTGCAATACAAATTTTCCATTTTCGATTGTAAAGAATCCACAATCGGTAACAACATAATCTACTTCACCTTTTGCTGTTAGTGGCAAAGAACATCTTCTTACGAGTTTACAATTCCCCTTATCAAAATGAAGGGTTGCAGCAATAACCTTTTTTGCTCCAACAGTTAAATCCATTGCTCCACCCATACCAGGTATTAATTTCCCGGGAACCTTGTAATTAGCGAGATTACCTTCCTGATCTACCTCTAAAACTCCAAGTACTGTATAGTCAAGATGACCACCTCTAATTATACCAAAACTTGTGCATGAATCAAAAAATGCTCCACCTGGTAATATTGTTACCGGCATACCACCGGCATTTACCAGATCAAAATCTTCTTCACCAGGTTTAGGAACTGGACCAAGTCCAACAAACCCATTTTCTGATTGAAGCGTTATTACTACACCTTCGGGTAAGTAATTTGCAACCTCTGTTGGAAGCCCAATACCAAGATTAACTATATCTCCAGATTTAAAAAATCTTGCTATTCTTTTAGCTATTTTTGACTTATCAGGTGTATATTCCATAATTTCACCTCTTTATTAGTATTTTTAATTTTTTTACTATTTTCAATTATTAAATTATTTAGAATCCTTTCATTACTCTATTTTTTTTTATTCTCATTTAATACTAAAATAGATACAAATATAAATGGAGTAACTATATCATCAGGATCAAGCTGCCCAATTTCGACTATTTCGTCAACTTCAGCTATTACAACTTTAGCAGCAGTTGCCATTATAGGGTTAAAATTTCTTGCGGATTTAGAATATATAAGATTTCCAGCCTTATCTGCTTTTTTAGCCTTTAGTAAAGCGAAATCTGCAAATAGAGGAAGTTCTAAAAGATATTTCTTACCTTCAATTTCAATAATCTGTTTTCCATTCTCAACCTCTGTACCAACTCCTGTTGGAGTCAAAAAACCACCAAGACCGAAACCTGCTGCTCTAATTCTTTCTGCTAAAGTACCCTGAGGAACAAGTTGCACTTCTGTCTCTCCAGCAGTCATCTGCCTTCCAGTCTCTCTATTAGTTCCAATATGAGAAGCAATGATTTTCTTAAATCTTTTATTAACTACAAGTGGTGCGACTCCAGTTACAAGGTTTTTATCTGGATTATAGATTGCTGTATCATTACAAATCAAAGTTAAATCTTTTGTTCCCTGTTTATCAAGAGCATTTACCAAAGATAATGGTGTGCCACACCCCATAAACCCGCCAACCATTATTACAGCACCATCTTTTATCTGCTTTACTGCTTCTTCAGCTCTCATGATGGGTTTTTCAATCATTATATCCCCCTTATTGGATTTAAAAAAAATTATAAACCTATATTATTAATAATAATATTTTTTAAGATGTCAATAAATTTGAACTATTTAAAAACTTAGTTTTCTTATTCAAATCTGTTCTTATTCAAAATATTCTGCATATTGCTTTTCAGTTTCCCAAACTCTTACTTTTTCAATTTTCAATCTTTGCTCTTTTATAATTTTGTCATCTTTTAATCTTTGAATAATCTGCTTATAAATATATAATGCAATATTTTCACTTGTAGGATTATGAAACTTAAAAAACTCTAAATCATTTATAAGGCAGTGGTCAAGTTGGTTTAAAATTTCTTTTGTTATTTTTTTTAATTCTGTAAAATCTATTACCATCTCATCATTATTTAATTTTTCAGCTATAATAAAAACTTCAACTTTATAGTTATGACCATGAAGATTCTCACATTTTCCTTTATAATTTCTTAAAAAATGTGCAGATGAAAATTCATCATTAACAACGACTCTAAACATATTTTCCTCAATGTTTTATATAAAAAATATTTTATGTAAAATTCATTTATTTTCTTAATTTAATTTTATATTTAGATATTTTCTTTTTTCAAATATAATTCTTTGAATTTTTTTGAAAAGATTTTATTTTATAAGCAGAAAATAATATTTTAATTAAGTAAATATTTTTTATATATTAGTATAAATTGAATTAAAATCAAAAATATTATATTCAATTAAAGGTAGCATCAAAATTAGATTTCAAATAATGAGGATTTTATGGAAGATTTTAAAAAAAATATTGAAAATGCAGTTGAATTATTAAAAAAAAGTAAATATATAATCGCATTTACAGGAGCAGGCATTTCAGTTGAAAGTGGGATAGCACCTTTTAGAGGAAAAGGAGGCCTTTATGAAAAAGTATCAGACAAAATTTTTGATCTTGATTACTTTTACATAAACACGAAAAATTGCTGGTATCTTTTATTAAAATTTATCTTAATTCCACTATTGAAAGCGCAACCAAACGAAGCTCATTATAGTCTTTCAAATATTGAAAAGCATGGATTTATAAAATCTATAATTACTCAAAACATTGATTCACTTCACGAAAAAGCAGAAAGTAAAGATGTTATAAAATTTCATGGAAGTGCAGATAGTTTTAGTTGCACAAGGTGCAAGAAAAAATTTCAATTTAATCAACTTTTTAGCAATGATGTTATCAAGAAAATTGAAAATGATAAATATTTTGCAAAATTAATTGAAAAGGATTTTATAAGTGAAAAAGATATAACAGAATATCAATTTGATTCAAACTTTACTATCCCAAAGTGTGACAGATGTGGATCAATCATTAAACCTGATATTGTATTTTTCAAAGAACCTATTCCAGAGGAAGCATTAAACGCTAGTTTTTACCATGCTGAAAATGCAGATTGCCTTTTGATTATAGGAACATCGGGAGTAGTATATCCTGCAGCAATGATACCACAGGTTGTAAAAAGAAATAATGGTAAGATTATAGAGATAAATCCCGAACCATCAGAATACACATATAGTATCACAGATATATTCATCAAATCTTCTGCATCCTTGGCACTTAGCGAAATATCTCAAAAAATTATAAAAAAAGACTTATAAAACAAGATAAAATTTGATTTAATTTTTGATTTAATTATTGATTATTTTCCTTTACTTAAATTTCCAGAACTTTCACTATCTTTTCTGGGTCAAGCCTATAAGGAGAACCAATCCCCTGATAAAATCCATGTTCTTTTATTAAATGAATCGAAAGATCGCTATATTTAATCTGCTCGTTAATCTTTGTATTTATAACTATTATCTCTGATTTTTGATATATCCCTTTTTCTCCAAAAGGACATGGAAGTTTTCCTCTATAAATTTCGACTTTTATTTTAAAATGATCCTTATAATCTACAAACTGCTCAAGTCCTTTTAATCCAATCTCTTTAAATTCAATTAACTTTTCAGCAATAATCTCATGAGTTAAACCAAGCCTTTTAACTTTTTCATTATCATCATCTATAATGTCAACAAGATTTCTTTTATCTTCTCCTAAAAACCCATTTAAAACAAGATTTCCTTTTTTCATCCTTTCTTGAACCTTAGAATAAAATATGTCCTGTTTCATACGTTTAATCCTTATTTTTATTAATTTTATTTTTTAATTATTTTAATTTTTTTATTATATTTTATTTAATCTAATTCTTTTATTTAATTTTTTAATTACCCTCTTCTGTTTTTAACATTATAAATTCTTTTTTAATATTAAGATTAAAAACATCACAATCTTTTATATAAATTCTTAATTTTTTTATCTAATTAAATAATTAAAACTTATTTAATTATTAAATTTCATTTACTATCAATAAATCTTTAATCAATATTATTATAAAACTAAATAATTATAAAACTAAAAAATTTAAGTTGTTCTAAGCAAATTTATCATAATATATTTTTTCAATAGGGATCCCTTTCTTTGTCAATACAGAAATACAAGCATTAATCATACCAGGAGAACCACAAAGATAAGCCTCTTTATTTTCACCATTTAAAACATACTTATCGACAACTTCTGTAATAAGACCTCTTTCCCCTTTCCAAGATGGATCGGAATTTGAATCTGATAAGGCTGGAATAAACTTAAAATTTGGCATATCCTTCATCAATTCATCCATCAAGTCAATTAAAAATAGATCTTTAGTGGTTTTAGCTCCAAAAAAATATGTTGCTTTTCTATTTATTCCTTTTTCTCTCATATCCAAAAGTATGGATTTTATGGGAGCCATACCAGAACCACCCGCTATAAATATAATTTCAGCATCTGTTGGTCTTAAATAAAACTCACCATAAGGCCCATTTATCTTAACTTTATCCCCAACTTTTAAGTATTGGTGGACATATGTTGTACATATACCATTTGGAACAAGCCTTATTTCAAGTTCAATTTTCTTATTATCTTTCGGATTTGACGCTATTGAATATGCCCTATATACAGATTCAGAAGATAGTTTATAAGGCGGTACTTCAAACTGTATATACTGACCTGCTTTGAATTCTATTTTCTGATCACCTTCAATCTCTAATGTAACCTGCTTAATATCATAAGTTAAATCAACTAGATTTACAACTTTTGTATCAAATTGTTGAACAGAAAATAAACTTTCAGGTATTTCTATATCAAGGTTTGACTTAACCTTAATCTGACAGGATAACCTTACATTGTTTTTCTTTTCTTCTTCTGATAAATAAGGAATCTCTGTGGGGAGAAATGGTGTATCTAAATTTTTTATTTTAACCTTACAATAACCACAGGATCCTCGACCACCACAAGCAGAAGGAATGAAAATCTTTTTTTCTTTCAATGCAACAAGAAGAGGTTTTCCACCTTCAACAGTTATTTTCTTTTTATCATTTATATTTATTTCGAAATCGGGATAATTATTTATTATTAAATCTATAATAAGAATCAAGATAACTAACACAGAAGAAATGGAAGTCACAGCTAATACTGAAGAGAAAAAAATTATCATTATTCCTCCATTTTAATTAATTTTTATTATTCCAGAAAAACCCATAAATGCGATCGCCATAATACCAGAAATTATTAAAGATATAGCAGCTCCTTCTACACCTTTTGGTAAAATATTTTTTGAGATCTTCTGCTTTATAGCAGCAAGTAAAATTATAGCTAAAAGCCAACCCAAGCCACTTCCAAGTCCATAAAATATTGAATTAATAAAAGAATATTGCCTGATTATCATAAATAAATTTACACCTAAAATAGCACAATTTACAGTTATCAAAGGTAAAAAGATGCCTAATGAATAATAAAGAGTCTGTGAAAACCTTTCAATTATCATTTCAAGAATCTGAACTATACCTGCGATAACCATTATAAAAACTATAAATCTTAAATAAGTTATATTTAAAGGAACTAAAATAAGATAATAAACAAGCCAGCTAAGTGGTGTTGTGATTGTCATAACAAAAGTTACTGCTATGCCAAGTCCGACAGCAGATTTCATCTGACTTGAAATAGACAAAAATGAACACATCCCAAGATAATATGACAATAAGATATTACCGGTAAACACAGATGCAAATAAAATTGCAATTGGAGAGATATTCATAAAATTACCTCTTATTATTCTTAATAATTATTTTTCAACTATTATTTTATTATTATTTCATTATTGTAATTATTTTTCATTATTTAATTTATTCTTTAATTTTTATCTATTTTTTTCTATCCTTGGAATATAATATCCTTTTACAAGCCATATAATAAGTGCTAAAAGAAAAAAAGCTCCAGGCGCCATTATCATAATATTCCAGCTTACCCAATTAGATCCAAGAAGCTTATGACCAAATATAGAGCCTGAACCTAAAAGTTCTCTTATTATCGAAATAAATATAAGTACAATTGAATATCCAAGACCAGAAGAAAGACCATCCAAAAATGATGGGATAGGGGGATTCTGAAGACCAAAAGCTTCCGTTCTACCCATGACAATGCAGTTTGTTATTATAAGACCTACATAAGGACCAAGTTGCTTTGAGATATCAGGTAAATATGCTTTTAATATTAAATCAACAATTATTACCCAAAAAGATATTACAAGGACTTCTATAATCATCCTTACTTTAGAAGGTATAATTTTTCTTATTATTGATAAAGAAAAAGAAGATAGACTTACCGTAAAGATTAAACCAATGCACATTACAAGAGTATTTTTAACTGAATTTGTAACTGCTAAGGTGGAACAGATACCAAGAACCTGGATAAGTATTGGATTATTAGTTAAAATGTTTTCCTTAAACATATTATTCTTTTTTGCCATAATTTTCCCTGCTTATCATTAAATTTTATTATAAATCTATCCATAGTCATATAAATATTTAAAAAATATTTGAACTCTATTCTAATTTTTCAAGGTTAAAAGCTTTTACATAATCTTTTCCGATTTTTATGAGGTTCAAAACATAGTTAGTAGTATTTGTTGCACCAGTTATTGAAGAAATTTCATCAAACGCTGGTTTTTCTTTTTCTGACACCAATCTATTGATAATATTTTTCCCTCTAAATTGATTTTTAAACCAGCTTTCAACTATTCTTCCACCAAGACCGGGGGTTTCATTTTGACTTATAAACTCAATTCCTGCAATTGTTTCAAGATCTTTTCCTATTGCTAAAGCAATGGTTATTTCACCCCAAAGTCCAGGACCTGAATAAATTAAAACATATCCTTTACTTAAAATATCTTCATTATTAAGCTCTCTATTCTCAAAATAATAGATCTCAACACTTTCTCTGATTCTAAGCTCCTTAATAGAACTATTATAAAGTTCAAATATCTGTAAATTTTTTTCAGGCAAGCTAAAACCCGCTGCAATCAGGATAGCCTTTTTTTTGAATATACTATCATTTTCTTTAATTCTTGTCTGGGTAAAACTATAAATTACAGCAAGTATACTTATTAAAATTATTGAAATGATTATTACCACTAAAAGATTATTAAATAATTGCTTGATTTTATCTTTTTTCATTTTCCCTCTTTCTTAATATTTTTACTGTTTTAATTTTTTTAATAAAATTTTTATTTTATATTTTAATTTTCAATTTTATATTTTAATTTTTATTTTAACATATGCTATTCAAATACGGTTTTCTTGTTTATTTTCCTTTTTTTATTATTTATATTTTTCTAATTTTTATTTTTTTATAATTTTTTTATAATCTTTTAATAATTTTTTTAACATTTTTTTAATTTTCTCTTTTTGTAATTTATTATTTTTTATTTAATATTCCTTTTATTACTAACTTTTTATTTATCTATTTCTTATTTTTTTGAATTTCTTTTATTAAATAATCAATAAATGGTGCAAATGTATTGGAAATAAGTATTGCGAACATTGCGCCTTCTGTCCATATTCCAAAAAGTCGAATTATAACTGTCAAGAAACTATAAAGTGATCCATAAATAAACTTACCAGTTTTTGAAGTAGCAGAAGTTACAGGATCTGTCATCATAAATAAAAGTCCAAATAACCATCCTCCACTTAACATCATATAAATTGGATTTGCAGATTTACCTGAAAAGTAGAAAATATAGGAAAAGAAAATGAAACTTACAAATCCACTTAAAACAATTTGCCAAGAAGCATATTTTTTATAAATTAAAAAAAGCCCTATAATTAATATTAATAATATAAAACCTTCACCAATACAACCCGATTTATTCCCAAAAATAAAGTTTAGTATAAGATTAATATCAAGCTTGAAAGATGGACCTTTTGATAAAATCTCTTTTAATGGGGTAGCTGAAGAGATTGTATCTACCTTATATTTCATTAATCCTGCTGGAAAATTTATTAAAGGTTTATACCATTTTGATGTAAGATATGGTCCAAATGATATATATATAAAAGCTCTAGCAGTAATTGCGGGATTAAAGACATTTTTGCCAAATCCTCCAAAAAGCATCTTGCCAAAAGTTATACCAAAGATAATTCCAACAACAGATATCCATATAGGAATTGTAGGAGGAAGTGTTAACACATAAAGGATAACAGAAACGAAAATTGCTATTGAAATTTTTTGTTTAAGCAATCTTGCAAAAAGATATTCTGTTAATAAGGCAAAAAACAATGTAATCAGAAAAATTGTAAGAACATGCCATCCATAAAAATAAATCCCACAAATTAAAAGCGGAATTAAAGCAAAAAAAGTATTGCTCATCATTGGCTGTTTTAAGAAGTTTTGTCCGAAAAATGAATTATTCTTCTCCATTAAATCACCTATTAAAATATTAATTTAAAAAATTTAACCTCAAAAAATATTATAATATTAAATTAAAAAATTCAAATTATAAGACATTTTATTTTTATTTTATTTTTTAAAACAAAAAAATCTTTTAACAGAATAAAAAATTACCAAATTACAAATAAAATAAAACTTAAAGCCAAAAACAAATTAAAAAAAATTAAAATATACAAATAAGACTTAATAAAGAAGCTGTCCGCTTTAACGGACAGCTATATTTGTTATACTTAATTTAAAGTTATCTACAAAAATAAAATTTTTATATTTTATAAAAAATAATATCTAAAAGAATAGTGTTTAATAATAATTTTTTAAATCCATTAGAAATCTTCACAAAGAATTTCAAAGTAGCTTTGTGGATGAGCACAAACAGGACATTTAATAGGCGCTTCATTTCCCTGATGAATATGTCCACAATTTCTACATTTCCACAGCTTTGGAACTTCTCTTGCGAACATCTTTTTTTGCTCAATAAGTTCAGCAAGTTTTAAGTATCTTTGTTCATGATGCTTTTCAACATTTGCTACACCTCTATACAGGATAGCAATTTCCTGAAAACCTTCTTTTTCTGCAATATCTGCAAAATGAGGATAAAGCTCAGTATATTCTTCATGTTCGCCCATTGCAGCAGCTTTTAAGTTTTCTAGAGTTGTCCCTATTTTACCAGCAGGATAGGAAGCAGTTATTTCTACAGCACCACCTTCTAAAAAACTAAAAAATCTTTTTGCATGTTCTCTTTCATTTTTTGCAGTCTCATCAAAAATTTCAGCAATCAATTCATATCCTTCCTTTCTTGCAACAGAAGCAAAATAATCATATCTCATCCTTGCCTGAGATTCCCCTGCAAAAGATTTAAGCAAATTCTTTTCAGTTTCTGTACCTTTTACACTTTTCATAGACCCTTCCTTTAAATCAATTTTAATAATTTATTTGTTAATTATAAATAAAATTAGCTTTTCCATACTCCATGAAGATTACAATAAATTCTTGCTTCAAGTTTTGATCCCGAACAACTAAAAACAGCTTTAGGCTCCATACCAGGAGTAAGCATAGCAATATGCCTTATACCATCCGCAATAAGTTCAATAAATTCAATATAGTGCTTTTCTTCCATAGGATGAGGTACTGAACCAACTTCAACAATAATTTTATCAGATTCTTTTTTGATTACAGGTATATGTTTCTCCTTTGAAGCTTCGACTGTATTTTCCTCAAGGTATTTCATAGGCTGACCACAACAAACAAGTTCCCCTTTACCTTCATGTACTACTTCAACTACATTTCCACATATTTCACACTTGTAAATACCATGCATTTTAGCCATAAAATTCCTCCTTTTTATTCAAAAATTTCTAAGTCTTTATAATATTATAAAAAAAATAGAAAATAAAGTCAAAAATATTATTAATAGTTTATCAATTTTCATTAATTTTAATTTAATTTCAATTATTTTTCCTTTATTCATATTCTTTCAATAGGTTAACTAATTTATTATAATGCGATTTCTCTTCCAAAATTATATTTTGTAGTATATCATAATCATTCTGATTTAAATATTTTTGAAGCTCAAAATAATATAAAATAGAATAAAGTTCAACATCGATAGCATAATTAAGAATATCCAGAATATTTCCTTTTTCTAATCTTTTTTCTTTAATCTTGAAAAGGGAGATATTTGCATATTGGTATAGATATTCATAATAATCATCAGGTAGAGGATTTTCTGGATCATATGTTTTATCATTTTCTAAAAGTCTTAAGAAAAATGAAGAATGCTCTTTCTCCTGTTTAGCAAGATCATTAAAAATTTGCTTAACTTCACTTTTGGTCTGTAAATTTGCCTGCTCTTTATAAAATTTTTCACCTCTTTGTTCAAGAGCAATAGCAAGACTTAACAGTTCAGTAAGGTTAAGTTCTTTTTCAAGTTTCATAACTAAATCCTTTTAAGTAATTAGTTTTTCTTCTTATAATATAAAGTAAAGTTTCTATTTTATCAAGAAAATAATTCTTTAAAGCTAAAACTTATATATAATGTTTTTATTCTTAATTTTATTAATCACTATTCATCAATAAATTTTATATTTTTGCTTTTCAAAAGTATATTTTTTTTCTTCACAATTTCATTGCATAATTTTATTGCTTCAATTGCATCTTTTGCATAAAGTACTTTATATTCTTTCGCAATAGATTCGTTCATAGAAGTGCCACCTGCAATAATTGGTGTGTATATTTTTTTTGATTTTAAGTAGTTTGAAACGATTTTTATTTGTTCTATAGTTGAAGTCATCATTGCAGAAAGCCCTATAATATCGGGTTTGAACTTTAAAACACTTTTATATATTTTTTCTTTACTTACATTTTTACCAATATCAAAAACCTCGAAACCATAACTTTTCAATATTGTTGCAATTATTTTTTTGCCTATATCATGTATATCTTTTTCGACAGTAGCAAGTAAAACTTTCCCTTTTATATAATTTTCTTTTTCTTTTATTTGTGAATTTAGTAAATCAAATGCAATTTGCGAAGTCTCAGAAGCTATTAAAAGATGTGGCAAAAAAATCTTGCCTTCTGAATATAATTTACCTATTTCTTCCATTTTTTTTGAAAGATATTTTTCTATTATATCAATAGGTTTTTCTTCTTTTAATTTTTCATTAATAAAATAAAGCAAATGATCCTTATCACCGCTTATAATACTTTCTAACAAAGGATCATTAAATTCAATCTCATCTTTCTTATTATAAAGATTATTCAATAAAAGATACCCTTCTATAATTTTCATACTCATCATAGATGATGTATCGCATATTGCTGCATTAAGCCCTTTTTCCAATGCTAAGGCTAAATATGTTGAATTAATATTTTTTTTTTCTTTTATTCCATAAGAAAGATTTGATAGTCCCACAATCGATTTAAGTTTTTTTCTATTTAAGTATTCTATTTGTTTTAATGACAATCTGTAATCTTTACCAGAATTTATCGGAAATATTAAAGGATCAAAAAATATTCTTTCTTTATCTACTTTATTTTCTTCAACTATTTTTATTGCATCTTCTATTATTCTTATTCTTTTTTTATAATCTTCAGTTATATCTTTTTTCATAATAAGTATGACAAGCATTCCTCCAAATTTTTTGATTAATTTAAGATGTTTTTCAAGTTCTTTTCTCTTTGCAATTGATGAGTTTACAATACATCGGGCAGGATATTCTTTCATCGCAATACTTAATAGTTCAGTATTCATAATATCTAAAGAAAGTGGAATACTATTATTTTTATCTAAAAATTGAATAAAATCCTTAACAATTTCATCTGTAATTTGGTCTTCTTTACCAAAATTAATATCCAGACAACCTGCTTTCTCCTCTTGCTGCTTTAAAACAAGCGGTAAAATTTTATCAAAGTCTTTGTCTAAAAATAAATTTTGAATTTTTTTATTTGCAGAAGCATTTATTTTTTCACCAACTATTAAAAATGGATAAACACTTTTAATGATAGTTCTTGAGCTAATATATTGCCTATCTTCCACCTTCCTTTTTACAGGTTTTATAGTTCCTACAAATTCTATCATCTTTTTTATATGATTAGGGCCAAAGCCACAGCAACCTCCTATAATATTGGCTCCAAGTTCAGCATAGGTTTTTGCAAAATTTGCTAATTCTTCTTCAGTAACATTATAAATTAATTTACCTTTTTCATATCCTGGATTTGATGCATTTGGTTCAATAGATATAGGCTTTTTAGATATTGAAGTCATTTTTTTAAAAACAGGTATAATATCACCACATGATAGACTACAATTTATACCGACGACATCGACATCAAGATCATTTAATAAAGTTGTAAATATCTCTATCGATGTCCCTGTTATGCTTATGCCATTTTTTAAAAATGTCATCTGGACAATTAATGGTATATCATCATCAATATCTCTGATTGCTAAGATGGCAGCCTTTAATTCTTTAATATCTGAAAATGTTTCTAAAATAATACCATCTACATTAGCTTCAATAAGAACTTTTGCTTGCTGATAAAACAGATTATAGCAATCCTCAAAAGAAATTTCTCCAAAAGGCTCGATATAAGTTCCACAAGGGCCAATATCACCAAATATTAAACTACTTTGCCTTGCAACACTTTTTGCAATCTCGACAGCTTTTACATTTATTCTTTCAATCTCTTTTTCATATCCTAAGGCTTTTAATTTTAATCTGTTTGCACTAAATGTATTTGTTAGCAATATGTCAACTCCAGCATTTATATATTCATTTTGCAAATCTCTTACAGCTTCTGGATTTTTAATATTTAAAAGTTCAACAAGATCTTCTTTGTAACCTCGTTTAAAAAACTCGGTTCCATATGCACCATCCAAAAATAAGACTCTTTCTTTTATCAAATCATTAAATTTTTCTCTTTTCATAAATACCACCCTATTATATAAACCTACTATAATATATTTCTATCATATATGTTTATATTTTTGTAGTTTTACAAAGAAAAATTATTACAAAATCAAGCACTTTTATTTTTTCATTTAAATATATTTTCAATAATGTTGAATTTTTAATTTTTTCAAATATCTTAATTACTGATGGTAGTTTATTAAAAGTAAATCTAAATTAAATAAAATATCTATAAAAAAGTTATTTAAAATTTTAATTTAATATGAATTTATTGATTTAATCTTTTCTATTTCAATAAATTTTATTATTATTATTTATGAATGAGGAATCAAAATGTTGCAAAAATTCTTAAAAGCAAAAATACATAGAGCTAAAATTACTCAGGCAGATTTAAACTATGTTGGTTCAATAACTATAGACGAAGCTCTTTTAGAAGCAAGTGGCATAAAGGAATTTGAAGCAGTCTGGATATATAACATTAACAATGGCGAAAGATTTGAAACCTATGTCTTAAAAGGCGAAAGAAACTCTGGAATTATAGGTTTAAATGGTGCTGCAGCGAGAAATGCTATGGTTGGTGATCTTGTTATAATAGCAAGTTATGTATATCTTTCTGAACAAGAGTTAAAAAGCTTTAGCCCCAAAGTTTTACTTGTTGATGAAAATAATAGAATTAATGAAATTAGAAAATTTGACCTGTTAGATTAATTTTTATATTGCATTTATCATTATTATATTCTAATATTTTCATAATTTAATAAGGTAGTTGGTGTTAGTGTCAAGAATTGTGTTTTAATAAAATAATAAATATTTTTTTCTTATTTATTTTTTTAATTTTTTATTTATTTTTTTCTTAAATTACTAATAAAATGAATAATTATATCAAAATATATCATAGAATCAAAATTTTGAAAAATTTGCATTTTTCCCTTCTTTGAATTATTTTTAAATCACAAAAATTAAAAAATATTTTAAAAATTTTCAAATTATTTAAATTCAAATGCTTCTTTTTCCGATATAAAGAAAAAGCAGAAAAATAAGGGAAAGGAGTCATAAAATGAAATTCTCAAAAATAGCTGTTCTGTTTTTAATTCTGATTATTTTTGCTGCCTTTTTAGTAAGTAATTCAAACCTAACTGCGCAACAAACAATGAATAAAAATGAACTAATTACTTCAATTGTCCTTGAAACATTTGAAAACAACGACAGAGGTTGGTATGCAGAAGGTTCAAAATATACTAAAACAGGCTTTCCACAATGGCAAACAAAGATAGAAAACTGGCCAACTTCACTATTTGGTCAAAAAGGTGATCCAAACAATAAATATTGTTTTGGAGTAAGGACTTCTTATTATAGGATGGGATATAACTACCTATGGATTCTACCTAAAGAACCTATAAAGACACCTGGAATTGCAAAAGCTTTTTATATCTGGGTCTGGGGTGCTAATTTTGCATATGATTTTGAATTACAGGTAACAGATTATACTGGAATCAGTTATTCTCTTCCTGGTGGTAAATTAAATTTTCTAGGTTGGAAAGTTTTAAGAATCGATGTTCCTAATTATATACCACAATTACAGATTCAACTTCCTAGAATTAAAAATCTTCTTTTTAACAAGTTTATCATATGGTCAAATCCAGGTGCTCCTCTTGAAAACTTCTATATCTATCTTGATCATTTTTCAGTTCTCACTGATATAGCTCTTGAAACATATGATGGTGATTCATTAAACAATGTTGATCAGATCTGGACAAATCCAGAATCAAATCAACAGGGTAATAAATAATAGTAACCCAAAAAAGGATGGTTACCATGAAAAAGATAAAATATTTAGTTTTTATTTTAATTTTATTTGTTGGTTTTTTATTCTCAAATCTTTTAAATTTACAGGCTCAACAGGTTTCAACAACTCAAAATATGGAACCTGGAGTTCAGGAAGGTGAACTTCTTGCAGATATTATCATATCAAAATTTGAAGATGCAGAATCATGGTCGGGTCAGATGCCACTTGATCAAGGGAACATCTTTTTAATGAAAAGATATGGTAAACCAAATGCCCTTCCACAGGTCGATCCAACAACTGGTGTTGAAAACAAATATGTTCTTGGTGTTAAAGTCATGTTCAACAAAAGAGGCTACAATAGATTTATTGTTAGACCTCCTAGACCAATAAAAGTCCCTGGAATTACAAAATCTCTTTCGATCTGGGTTGCGGGAAGGAATTTCAGTCATACTCTAATTTTTGTGGTTAGAGATTATTATAATCAGGATAAACTTTTAAAAGTTGGTACATTGAACTTTTTAGGATGGAAAAGACTTACTTTTGTAATTCCTCCAACACTAGTGCAGGATGAATATCATTATACTGAACTTGAAGGTATTACATTTATGGGTCTTGCTGTCGAGACAAATCCGGAAGAATCCTATGGAACTTTCTATGTTTACTTTGATGAATTAACCGCAAAAACAAATGTATTTAATATGTCAACTCAAGATAAAGATGACATGGTTGATAACTGGTAAATCTCCTTTCCATAATTTATAGAAAAAGGGGCTATCTTGTTTGATAGCCCCCTTTTTTATTTATACATTACATCTGTTTTTTAATAAAGTAAATTTTAAATATTAAATTTTTTCAGAAATTTAATCAGTATTATTTTAATGTTTTATCGACAATTTCATCAATAAAATCAGTATCTGCTATCTCTGGTATTGTAATATGAGAATCTTTTTCTCTTTTATTATATGTAATAGCAGTAGTTATAGCATTTTCATTTCTTGCCCATGATCTTCTTGCAATACCACCAATTACATCCCAACTTACAGCACTTTTTATTATTCTATCTGTCTGCTCACTTCCATCGAGTAAAAGTCCAAAGCCTCCATTAAATGATTTACCAATTCCTACTCCCCCACCATTTGATAAGACAGCCAGAGTCATACCTCTTGCACAATTCCCCGCAAAACAATGAACTGCCATTTCAGACATGACATTACTTCCATCATATATATTTGCTGTCTCCCTAAATGGAGAATCTGTACCAGAAACATCATGATGATCTCTTCCAAGCATAACTGGACCGACTTCTTTATTTCTAACCATCTCGTTAAATTTTAATGCGATTTTAACCCTGCCTTCTTCATCTGCATAAAGAATCCTTGCCTTTGTTCCAACAACAAGTTTATTTTTTTCAGCATCTCTTATCCAGTTATAGTTATCTCTATCCTGAGCTCTTCTTTTAGGATCAATGCATGACATTGCTGCCATATCTGTCTTTCTTAAATCTTCATCTTTTCCAGAAAGGCAAACCCATCTAAAAGGACCATAACCATAATCAAAGCAGATTGGTCCCATAATATGTTCAACATAAGATGGGAAGATAAATCCTTCTGATGTGTCAACTTTATTTTTCGATATCTCTTTTTCACCTGCATCAAACACGGCTTTCATAAAAGAATTACCATAATCCCAGAAATATGTTCCTCTATTTACCATCTCTCTAATAAGGATAAATTGTTTTTTTAATGAAGCATCGACTGCTTTTTTAAATTTTTCTGGCTCATTTTCAAGTAAACTTCTAGCCTCTTCAAATGAATAACCTTGAGGGATATATCCTCCTTCATAAACTGCATGACAGGAAGTTTGATCTGATGCAAGTTCTATCTTAATATTATTGTTAACCGCATATTCCCATAAGTCCACTATATTACCATAATAGGCTATTGATAAAGCCTTGCCCTCTTTTTTTGCTTTCATTGCGGTATCAAAAGTTTGCTTGATATCTTTACATATTACCGAAACCCATCCCTGATTATATCTTGTTTCTATTCTTGAATAATCAACTTCCGCTATTATTCCTACCCCACCTGCAATTTCTACTGCTTTAGCCTGAGCACCACTCATACCACCAAGACCAGAAGAAAGGTATATTACCCCTTTTAAGTTACCCTCATCTGGTATTTTTAAATATAATCTTCCTGCATTTAAAAGAGTGATATAGGTTCCATGGACTATTCCCTGAGGACCTATATACATCCAACCGCCTGCTGTCATCTGTCCATAATTTGCTACTCCCATAGCAGCAGCAACAGCAAAGTCTTTAGGATTATCGAACATTCCGACCATTAGCCCATTTGTAGATATGACTCTTGGTGCATCTTTTTTACTTGGAAAAATACCCAGAGGATGCCCTGATTGAACTACTAAGGTTTGTTCATCTGTCAATATTTCAAGATATTTTTTGATAAGTCTATATTGCATCCAGTTCTGCATTACCTGTCCCGTCTCTCCATATGTTACAAGTTCATATGGATAAAGGGCTATATCGAAAGAAAGATTATTATCTATCATTACCTGAAGAGCCTTACCTGCAAGGCATTTCCCCTCATATTCATCAATAGGTTTTGGTTTTATATCTCCGTAAGGTCTATATCTATAGCCATAAATTCTACCACGACTCATCAATTCCTGTAAAAATTCAGGTGCAATCTCTTTGTGTAAATGTTTTGGAATATATCTAAGGGCGTTTTTAAGAGCAATTTTTATCTGATTTTTATTTAAAACCATACCCCTAGAAGGAGCCCTTCTAATACCATCAATAAATTTTGGATATTCCGGTAAATTATCTGGTAATTTTATTTCCATAACAAACCTCTTTTCTAAACTATGTTTTATAAAAACTGAAATTCTTTTTTCTTATAAAGAAGACTCTTTATACAATTTTGTAAACTAAGTTATATATAAAACCTTATTATAAAAAAATAACTTTATTATAACTTTTTTATACCTTGCCCGCCGAACCCAATACATTGATATTTTTATCCATGTACATCTTAATTAACTCTTCTCTTGCAGGACCAAGATATTTTCTTGGATCGAATTCAGATGGTTTTGTCGCTAAAATTTCTCTAATCTTTGCAGTCATCACTAATCTTCCGTCAGAATCTATATTTATTTTGCAAACAGATGACTTTGCTGCCCTTCTAAGCTGATCTTCAGGAACACCAACAGCATTTTCCATTTTACCACCATATCTATTGATCATGTCTACATAATCTTTTAATACACTCGAAGCACCATGAAGAACTATTGGAAAATCTGGAATTCTTTTCTCTACCTCTTCTAAAATATCAAATCTTAAAGGAGGTGGTGTCTCGCCAGGTTTGACTTTAAATTTATATGCCCCATGTGAAGTTCCGATAGCTATAGCAAGAGAGTCTACACCGGTTGACTTTACAAAATCTTCTACCTCTTCAGGTTTTGTATAATGATGAACTTCAGATTGAACATGCTCTTCAATTCCTGCTAAAACTCCTAATTCACCTTCAACTGTGACATCAAATTCATGAGCATATTCCACAACTTTTTTTGTTAAAAGAACATTTTCTTCATATGGTAAATGAGATCCATCTATCATTACTGAAGAAAATCCGCTTAATATACAACTTTTACATAATTCAAATGAATCTCCATGGTCAAGATGAAGCACAATTGGAATTTCTGGTAACTTCTTTTCAGAAGCAAATTCTTTCATAAATTCTACTGCGCCCTGGGCAAGATATCTTAATAGTGTCTGATTTGCATATTCTCTTGCACCTTTTGAAACCTGCAAAATAACCGGAGAACTTGTTAGCACGCAGGCAATAATTATAGCTTGAAGTTGTTCCATATTATTAAAATTATAGGCAGGTATTGCATAGCCACCTTTTAATGCTTTTTTGAAAAGCTCCTTTGAATTCACAAAACCAAGTTCTTTATAGCTTACTATCATAGTTCTCTCCTTTTATTATTTTCTAACTTCAAAGTAATTATAATAATCATATTTTTGAAATCAATTATTTTAGTCTTTTATTGAAACCTTTTTTTAAAAACCTGCTCAAATGGTTCTTTCCAATAGATTTTACCTTCATTTTCAATTGTTTCGTAAATTCTATATTTTGAAAGAATTTCATGTGGAGAAAACCAGAGTTTTACTTCATATTCTGATGCATCATTAAAACTCGCATGTATTACATTTTCATATCTAACTACAACATGGCCATTTTCATCAAAAATTTCATTTCCATTTTCATCTTTTACAATAACATTTCTTCCATACTTTTGTCTTAAAGTAACAATTTTTTTATCTGGTTCTATTTCCATGGGATTTGTTTTGCCAACTATTGAACGAATTGTACTACATGCATTTTCACCCGCATATACAAATGCATAAACCCATTGAAAACTATGATATCCGCCTAAAAGGTATTTTATTACATCCTGATAAAATGGTTTATCGCGATGTTCATAATAATGATATGCAGCAAGCTGGTAAGTAGGTTCTACAACTTTTGCGCCAACTAAAAAGAGATCTTCCCTTTCAAGATGAGAAAGAACTTCTCCAACAAGAGAAAGTTCTACTCCATCAGGTTTAATAAGGACAAGACAATGTTCCATTTTAATTCCTTTTATTTATTTTATTCATTATTAAAAATATTTAGAATTTATAATTTAATTTATCTTAAATTTTATTTTTAATTAAATCAACTTCGATTTTGTCAAAATAAAATTTAGAAATGACAAAAAAGCCTTTATTTTCATTTTTTTCTTCTTTTTTATTATAAGAGCATAATTCTATATATCTATCTTTCAATACCTTTTTAACAATAAATGTTTGACCAATATTGACATTAATTGACTTAAATCTTTCAAATATTCTTCTGGAAATTCTAATTTCTTTAATCTGAATAATATCGCCAATTTTAACTTCAGATAAATCCATAAATTTGCACTTTCTTTTTTTATTTATTATTGAAAAATATTAGATTTAATTTTTTCTCCTATAATCTTGAAAAACTATATCAATATTTAACTTTTTTGCTAATTTTTCCATCTGTGTTCTATCAACAATTTTTTCTACCAAAGTTGTTCTTGCCTGAAATTCTATTTTATTTTCTTTTACAATTTGCAATGTTTTTATAATTTTTGAAAAATCAAAATTTTGTAGTCCAATTGTTTGTGGGTATTTTTCTGGAATATTTTTAATATCTATAGAAATAAAGTCGATGATTTTTTTCATTATCAATTCTTCAACAACTTCAGGATTTGAACCATTTGTATCTAATTTAACTAAAATCTTCTTTTTCTTTATTTCATAAATTAAATCAATCAATTGCTGACCATGGATTGTTGGTTCACCTCCAGAAATACAGATCCCATCGATTTTCCCTTTTCTTTTCTCTATATGATTCAATATATAATCAAAAGGTATATTTTTAATATTTGGCAGAACTTTTTCGTCAACAAGATCAAAATTATGACACCATGGACAGCGAAAGTTGCATCCACCTAAAAAGATTACACTACATATTTTTGAAGGATAATCAATTAAGCTTACTGGAATAAAACCTTTAATTTCTAACATTAATTTCTACTAACTTTAAATTTCTATAATCTTTATATTTCTATATTTAGTTTTAAGTCTTATTTTTAATTATAATTTAATTTTTGTATTTTGTCTTACGCCTAATTTATTACATTTAATTTTATAATTAGTTTTATTTTATAAACTCATTGATTCTTTATTTTTTATATTTTAATTTATTAATATTCTTTCATTTTTCCTGATTTATATTAAATACCTTTCTTTCATAAAATTCCATTCTCTTACCATTATTCCAGTTCTGAACTGGACGATAATATCCAACTACCCTTGAATAAACTTCATTAGGTATTACTTTTAAGTTTTGAATATTATCCAGATCTATAAAATATTTATCTTTGTTTTCATCACCTTCTTTATCAATTGGTTTTTTATTATCATTATTAAATTGATCTGAAAACAAATCATATTCAAAAAGGTTTTGTTCATTTTTTGTTCTAGATTTTTCAATTTTTTCTACTTCTTTTTCCTTTTTATCTTCAAAAATTGAACTTTTAATCTTATCAAAATTAAATGCCTCTATATCTTTTAATAAAACTCCAAATTGATTTAATTCTTCTTCACTATGTTTTTCTTCACAAATCCATTTTTCTCCTGGTTGATATCCATGAACAGGACAGATGCTATATGTAGGTGTTATTGAAAAATAAGGTAAAGTATAAGTATAGGAAATTTTCTTAATTAGATTTTTCAACGAATCGATATCTACTATTTGCTGACCAACAAAGATATGAAGTACTGTTCCACCAGTAAATTTACTTTGAAGTTTATCCTGATGATCACAAACCTCAAAAAGATCATCTGAAATATTAACAGGAAGTTGAACCGAATTTGTATAATATGGTCTTGCTTCTGTTCCTGAAGTTATAATATTGCCAAATTCTTTTTTATCTATTAAAGCAAGTCTATAACTTGCTCCTTCTGCTGGAGAAGCTTCAAGATTAAACATATTTCCAGTCTCTTCTGAAATTTCTTCAATTTTAGAGAGGAAAAAATCCAGAACTTTTTCAGCAAATTCTTTACCTTCCTTTTCAATATAAGATATTTTAAGTAAATTCTGAACTGCTTCATTCATCCCAATAAGACCGATTGTTGAGAAATGATTTGCCCAATAATGACCTGTCTTCAATTTAACATCTTTTAAGTAAAATTTAGTATAAGGATAAAGTCCATTTTCTGTCAAATCCTCTATGACTTTTCTTTTTAATTCTAAAGAAGTTTTTGAAATCTGAATAATTTCATCCAATCTATTAAAAAAATCTTCTTCATCTTTAGAAAGATATGCTAACCTTGGAAGATTAATTGTAACTACACCGATAGATCCTGTCATAGGATTTGAAGCAAAGATACCACCTCTTCTAACCTGATGCTCTTTTTGCTCTCCTATAATTTTTTTAAGTCTTTGTTTTATCTTTTTATTATCAAGTTTAAGTCTACAACACATGCTTCTTGCATCTTCAACATCCATTGAAGAATTTACAAAATTACTAAAATAAGGTGTTCCATATTTTGCTGTAAGTTTCCATAAAAGATCATAATCTTTATTATCAAAATCAAAATCTTTTGTAATATTTATAGTAGGTATAGGAAAAGTAAAAGGTCTTCCTTTGCCATCACCTTCAAGCATGACTTCACAAAATGCTTTTAAGATCATTTTCATTTCATCTTGATATTCCGAATATGTTGAATCTATAAGTTCTCCTCCAATTATGACAGCTTTATCTTTAAGACTTGATGGAACAACAAGATCAAAAGTTATATTGGTAAAAGGAGTTTGAAATCCTGTTCGTGTAGGAACATTTAAGTTAAAGATAAATTCTTGCATCGATTGTTTTACTTCACTATAACTAAGTCTATCTTTCCTTATAAATGGTGCGAGTAATGTGTCAAAATTAGAAAATGCCTGAGCACCAGCTGCTTCCCCCTGCATAGTATAAAAAAAGTTTGCAATCTGCCCCAAAGCAGTTCGAAAATGCTTCGCTGGTTTACTTTCAACCTTACCTGCAACTCCCGTAAAACCTAAAAATAAAAGTTGTTCCAGATCCCAACCCACACAATATGAAGATAAAGATCCAAGATCATGAATATGAACAAAACCTTGCTTATGAGCATTTGCTATATCGGGTGTATATATTTTATTCAGCCAGTATTCAGAGATTAATGTTGAAGATATATGTGAATTTAATCCCTGAAGAGAATAACTCATATTTGAATTTTCACGAACTCTCCAGTCATTTTCCTTTATATAGTCTTCTATCATAGAAAAAGCAGCATTGAAAGCATTTGTTAGATTTCTTGCTTCTGCCCTTTTAGCCCTATATAAGATATACATTTTTGCTGTTTTTCTATACCCCATATTCATAAGGGTGTCTTCTACAAGATCCTGTATGGTCTCAATATCTACTATTTCGGTTTCAATCCTGGATACAACATATCCTGTAACCTCCCATGCTTTAGATTCATCTCCTTCTTTACTTGCAGAAAATGCTTTATTTATAGCATTTGCAATTTTTGATGGATCAAATTCTACGATTTTACCATCTCTTTTTTTAACCTTTGTAGCAATATTTGAAGATTGTCTTGATTTTACGAGCTGATTGACATATACTTTCATAAGTCCTCCACATGATAATTTCTTACTCGTCTTCCGGCTTCAAGGCTGTCTACAGGTTTTTGTTGCCTCTTTTCCTTCGCAGGATTTCCCACTGGAAAAGCAAAAACCATTCGTACCTTTTCACGGCTGTGTGGACAGCACAGGAATTTAACCTGTTTCCGTTAGTAAGAAATTTTTTATCTTTATAACATGAAATTTTTAACTTTCAAGAAAAAGGTCTTCTAAAATTTCTGAAATATCTTTCATCGTAAAAGGTTTTGGTAATATATTAACATTTTTATATTTACTTAGTTTCTCAACCCTTTCATCCATAGCAAGACCAGTGGTTAAAATTACATGTAAATTTTTTTCAACAATCTTATATTTTTCTTCCAACAAATTAAATATTTCAAAACCTGAAATCTTTGGCATTATAAGATCAAGTACTAATAGATCGATATTATCCTTTAGTTTTTCAAAAGTATCCAAAATTGATGAAGCATCACTTATCTGAAATATTTCAAAACCAAGTTTTGTTAAAATTTTATTAAAAACATCTTGCAATGTTTGATCATCTTCTATAATTAAGACTTTTTTACCATCAAAATTTATTTTATTCTTTTTTGAAATATTTTCACTTTCTTTTTTTACTAAATCTATCTTATAGACTGGCAAAAAGACTTTCATAGTGGTGCCAATACCGACAGTTGAATCGACCTCTATAAATCCCCCGTGATTTTCTATTATATTATATACAAGAGCAAGTCCAAGTCCACTTGATGTTGCTTTATCTTTGGTTGAAAAAAATGGATCAAATATTTTTCTTAGGTTTTCTTTAGGTATACCAACTCCATTATCTTTCACTAAAATCTTCCAATATTCTTTATCCTCTCTTTTCTCATTCTGCAAAGATAAAGTTAGAACTCCTCCTCTTACTTCATCTTCTTTTTTCATTATTGTCATAGCATGATAACCATTTATACATAAATTTAAAAGTGCCTGTTCAATTTGACTTTCAATCCCCCAAACGAAAGCTTCTTTTATTTTATTATCATAAATTATTTCCACAGATTTATCAAAAGAATGCTCACATATTTTTATTATATCATTTATACAATTCGAAACATTTACAACATCAAATTGTACTGTCTGTTTTTTTGATAATGACATAAGTTGATTTACAACAAGTTTTGCCTTTTGTGTAGATAGTTTCAAAATTTCAATATAATCTTCTATTTCTTTTTTACTGGTTATACCTTTTTTCACATCATCTTCTATCAATGAAATTGTACCTGTAATACTTCCAAGTATATTATTAAAATCATGGGCAATTCCAGAACTTAAGAGTCTAATACTCTCCATCTTTTGCATTTGAGTTAAAATGGAAAAATTTTTAACATTTTCTGTTTCATCATCTATTTTGATTATAACACCATTTAAAGTTTCTTTCTCTGCATTCGCTAGAAAAGGTATAAGGTTGATAGTATGATATCTTCCATTAAAATTAGCTTTTTCTATCAGTTTTTGATTGATGCTTTTGAATTGATAATTTTTAAAAACTTCTAAAATATCATTTTCTAATTCTAAAAAATAAGTATCAATTTCAAAAATATTTTTTTGTAAAACATCAGAAGCATTTTTTTAAAAAGTTTTTCAGCTGCTATATTCCATAAATTTACCTTAAATTGCCCATCTATAAATATTATAGCACTTGGCAGACTCTTAACTATACCCTCTATTAAAGAAATATTGTAATTTAATTTATCCAACATTTCATTAAAAGCTTTAGATATTTGACCTATTTCATCATCAGAATTGAATTTCAATTTACTGCTATAATCTCCTTTACTTATCTGATTGATAAAATTAAGCAATTGAAATAATGGAAAACTTAGATTCTTATTTAAAATATATAATATAAGCAAATTACTAAATGCTATTATTAGCAAAATATTTACAAAAAGAATAATTTTAACCTTTAATAATGAAAAGTAGTAATTTTTAAAATTATATCCTATTTTTGCTTCACCTATCTTAAAATTATGGGAATTTTCAATATCTATCTTTATTTCTTCTATTAAATTGGAACTGGTATTTATTTTTTCATAATAAGATTGATTAATCAAAAAACCATTATTATCAAATATATATACATAATTTACAATTTCCTCGCTTAGAAACTCCTGACAACTTTTTTCGACCCCAAAGTAATCATATCTTTCTAAATTAGGTGCAACTAAAGAAACAAATAATCTTGATAGTTTATCTTCCAGATATTTTTTTTGATTATCATAAAATGAGTTCATAAATAAAGTTATAATTGTTACAGAAATAAAAAGTATAATACTTAATGCTAAAAGAATATTTGTAGTTACTTTATAGGAAATTTTCCCTTTTGGGAAAGAATTTATATCCATTTTAAAACCTTATGATTTTATTATAATTTTTTTAGTCATAAACTGATTTTACAACTATTTCTTTTAAAATAATCTTATTTTTAAGTTGTTCTAAAAGATTTATTATTTCTTTACCGATAATTTCCTTAGTATATTTCATTTCAGAAAGACCAACTCCGTTTTCTTTCAGACCAATTCTATAGTTTTTATTAGAAAACTCTTTATTAATGATTTTATCTATTATATATACTACTCCAGTATCAAGATTCTTTATCATCGATGTAAGTATATACCCGGGGATTAAATAATCCTGATCGGTATCAACACCAATTGCAAATATTTTATTTTCTTTTGCATCTTTATTATTCTTTTGATTCTCAATTTCAAATTTTAACGCATCAAATATTCCCATATTTGTTTTTCCAGAAACAGCATAGATTATATCGGCATTATATTTTTCTAATATATTTTTCGCAATATTATATCCTTCCTGTTCATCTTGGAATGGGTCTTTTTTACTTATCTTGTCGACAAACCTATAAACTATATTTATTTTTTCATCTATATATTTTATGCCTTGAATAAAACCAATTAGAAAGTCATTTATTACAGGTATATCCATTCCTCCAATAAAACCTATAGTCTTTAACCCTGTCATTTTAGCAGCTAATACACCTGCTAAAAATGAACCTTCATTTTGTTTAAAACTAACGGAGCAGACATTTTGAGGATAATAGGAAAAAATTGTATCCATACATATAAAGTATACTTTTGGGTAAAGAGGAGCGACTTCTAAAATCGGTTTTTCAGCTAAAAAGCCATTGCCACAAATTACAATATCATTTCCATCCTTTATCGCATTTAATATTCCTTCTTTTATGTTATCAAAACTACCTGTAATATATAGTTTATAATTAATTTTATATAACCTGGAAGCATTTTTTACTCCTTCGATTTGCATATCTGCAAATCCTTTATCATCAATCCCTGAGATAACAAAACCTATTTTATGTTGAGATGAAATTGTTTTATTACTCATGAATATGAAATTTCCAAAAAGAACTATAAAAACAAATAACAACAATATAGATGATATTATCAATATTTTTTTCATATCCGCTATTTTCTCCAAATATTTCTTAAAATCTTTTTCTTTATTATTTCTATTTATTATTTTTTATTATTTTTTAGCTTAAAAATTTATTTTTACCTTTATTATTTCTTTATTATTATTTTTTTTGTCCATTATTTTATTTTTTTATTATTTATCTTTTGATTATTCTATTTTCCAAAAACAGATTTTACTAATATTTGACCATCAATAATTTTTTTTTGTAATAAATTTATCTTTTTAATAATATCATCACCTACTATATCTTTAGTAAATATCATAGGACTTAAACCAACACCATTTTCTTTTAAACCAAGATAATATGATTTTGATTCAAAATTATTTTTTATAACCTTATCTACTATAAATACAATAGCTTGATCCAGATTTTTAAGTACAGAAGTCAAGATAATTCCAGGATTTATATAATCCTGATCTGTATCAACTCCTATAGAAAAAATAGAATAGTCTTTACAAGCATTAAATATTCCTATATTAGATGCTGATGCAACTGCAAAAATAATATCTACTCCTTTTTCTCTTATCATTGCTTTTGCTATTTCATAGCTAATTTTTGGTGCATCCCAGACCTTTTCAAAATCTTTTACATAATTTGATATAAAATCTTTTTCTACCTTGCAATCTGATTTAATATAATTTATCCCTTGATTAAAACCTATAAAAAAATCTTCTATTACAGGTATTGGAGCACCACCAATAAAGCCAACCCTATCTTTTTTTGTCATTTCTGCAGCTAAAACACCGGCTAAAAAAGATGCTTCGTTTTGTTTAAATAGAATTGATGCGCTATTATGATATAAATTTTTACATAAATTATCCAAGACAACAAATTTTATTTGAGGATATTTTGGCGCAAATTGATCCAAAACCTTTTGTCCTGTAAATCCTTCCCCTATAATAATTAAATTTGAACCATTATCGATAAGAATCTGCGTATATTTCATGATATCTTCAAAATTTTTTGGAGCAAAATATTCAAAATCAATACCATATAGTTTTTTAGCAAGTACCAATCCATTATATTGCATGTCATTAAAGGATTTATCTCCAAGGCCACCAAAGCCGGTAATTAATCCTACTTTAATTTTAATAAAAAAATCATTCTTCTCCTTTCTGTATGATGCCTTTTTAT
>DAOOKC010000010.1:0-2253 GCA_035385485.1 Exilispira sp. | reverse complement strand
CCTAAAATATCAAAAATAAAAATCGATATCAAGGTCAAGACTAAAATTATTATTATTATTATTACTATATTTTTTTTCATAAATACCCCAAAATTATATACTTTATAGAAACTAACTTTCGAAAACAATTATAATTTACTTAATCTGATTTATCAAATATTTGATGGATGACTTTCATTTAATAGAAATGTATTGCAATAGAGTTGAAATAATGTGGATTGCTCTTGAAGATATTGAGAATTTTTGAAATTCCCAATGCAAAAATAAAAATCTTTATAATTTGCGACACAGTAATTGAATATAGAACCATTTATCATTATCAAACCCGAAGATGACAATTTATTGATTTTATTAACCAATTCATCAAATATTTTTTCTTCATTTGAAATTATGATCTTTTTCTTATGCATAACTATGTAATAATCAAAATATATAGTCTTTTGAATAAGTTCAAAACCTTTTTCAAGCCTTACTTCAAAATTATTTTTATCATATGCTGCTAATTGTAAAAGTTCAATAAGAATTTTAGCATTTTCACTGGTTTTAATAGGATCTCTAACTATTAAACCATTAATATATTTATTTGAATAAGATTCTAAAGAAATTTGGTTATTAAAAATAACTATTCTATTTTTACCAGTGAGTTTCCCATATCTATTAGCAACCTCAGCCTTTGAAATAAGGATGTCTGAAAATATAGAATCTTTTGGATAATTTGACAATCCAATAGTAACAGTTATTTTCTGTCCTGTTAAAATATTTTCATTCATAACATTAGTTCTAATCCTTTCTGCAATTGTAATTGCATCTTCCTCAGAAATTAGAGGTATAAAAACTAAAAATTCTTCTCCTCCGTACCTTCCAACAATATCGACTTTTCTAACAGATGATTTGATTATACCTGCTACTTTGTTAAGTACCTTATCTCCAAAATCATGACTATAAATATCATTAATCAACTTAAAATTATCTATATCTATAAAAAGAATGGTTCCAAATTTTACCTTTGATAGAGCATTTTTTAATTTATTCAAAAAATTATTTCTTACAAGAACTTTAGTCAAAGGATCATACATATTTTCTTGAACCAAAAGATATTGATTATTTAAAAATGATATTATATTTTCTAAAAATGTAGCAAATTCGCCATTGACAGACCAGAATGGGTTTATTATCTTTTGAGTTTCAAATATTAAAAAATATGAATATTCATCAAGTTTATATGCCCTTGAAGATTCTTTTCTTATTATCCGATTAGAATAATCAAGTATTGGAATTGCGATAAAAATATGAGGTTTTAATCCATCATATGATAATGTTTTTATTATAAAAGGGGAACTTTGAGTCAAAAATATTTTTAAACATCTTTCATAGTATTCCTGTGAAAATCTTTTATATCCATTTTTTTCAATACTTTTAACAATCTTTATGGAATATGTTTCATCAATTTTATATATTCCAGCATAAGTACAGTAACCATAATGTATAAGAAATTTTAACATGAGATTAAACATATCTTCAATATTTTCTTCTAAGGTGTTTTTAAATCTTTCTAAAAATTTATTTATAATTTCAAATGTAACTTTTATATTTTCTGAAGATTTTTCTATAAATGAATTAAAGCTTTTATCATGGGATAGATAGTAAAGAAAAGAATTATTTATTTTTTGAAATTTTGATACAATAGGCATGGATTTAAATATCTTTCTTTCTTTTTCTGAAAGTTTTGAATATATTAGTTTACAATTTAAAAGAGCATTTAATAAAAATTCTTTTTGATTAGATATTAAATAGGAAATAAAATTATCTAAAAATGAATAAAATATATCACCAACATACCTTGAATTGCTTGCAATATCATCAAGTTCTTTATTTAAATCCTGAGTAACTTCGAATTTACCTAATTTTTCATAATATTCATAGATTTTATAATAAGGAGCTATAGTTTGATCACCATTAAATTTATAATCTTTCCCTAAAATTTGTTCTTTTAAACTTTTCTTTATTTTGTTATTAAAAATTATAAAATTATAAAGATAAAACAAATCATGGTCAAATATACTATACTCAATTCTATTTATATCAATTTCTAATAACTTTTTCTCAATTTTAGAAAGTAGATTTAAATCATTTGTATATAAAAATATTTCAAATCCTAGATAGAAATAAAAGTTAACATATTCAATATAAAGTTTATTATCTAAAATTGATTCCATTAAATTTAATATTTCTAATGATTCTTTAGTCTTTCCA
>DAOOKC010000009.1:0-35687 GCA_035385485.1 Exilispira sp. | reverse complement strand
GCAAAATGCTTACTTATGAAGTATCTTATTTTGATAAAAATCCTATAGGTAAACTGGTTAATAGAGTTTCAAATGATATAGAAGTCCTTAATGAGCTATTTTCTGAAGTTTTGGTATCATTATTTAAAGATATTATTTTAATATTAGGTATCTTAATTTTTATGTTCTGGCAAAATATTTATCTAGCCTTAGCTGTGTCAATAGTTTTCCCATTTATAGTTGTCATTACTATACTATTTAGAATAAAAACTGCTGATGCATATAGGAAAGTTAGAACAATTATTGCACAGATAAATGGATTTTTTTCAGAGACTATTTCTGGTATAAGGATAATTCAATTATTTTCGGCTGAAAAGAAAAATTATAAGAAATTTAATTCAATAAATAACTCATTATATAAAGCAAATATTGCTCAGATGTATGTATATGCAACATTTAGACCATTAATTGATTTTTTAAGATGGTTTGCAGTTGCATCGGTAATATATTTTGGTTCAAGAGGAATACTGAATAATAGTATATCCTATGGTTTGATTTTCTTATTTACCCAGTATATTGCAAATTTATTTGAGCCAATTGGAGATCTTTCCGAAAAATTTGATATTATGATTTCTGCAAATGCAGCAGGTGAGAAGATACTCTCAGTTTATGAAGCAGATGTTAGAATCGAAAAAAATTCAGATAAAGATATACTTGCCTTTGAAAATCAGATGCTAAAGAAAAATAAGTATGAAAGTTATGAAAAGGCTATAAGATTTAAAGGATCTGTCGAATTTAATCATGTTTGGTTTTCATACAAAACAGATGAGTGGATATTAAAAGATGTTTCATTTAAGATTGAACCTCAAAAAACAGTTGCAATTGTTGGCGAGACTGGGGCAGGTAAGTCTACTATAATTTCACTTTTAACTCATTTTTTTGAGATTCAAAAAGGGGCAATATTAATCGATGATATACCATTATATTCTATCCCTTATAATATATTGAGAAAAAACCTTGCTGTTGTTATGCAGGATGTGTTTTTATTTGCAAAAACAGTAAAAGAAAATATAATATTAAACTCAGAATATGATGAGGAAAAATTTATCAATGTCTGCAAAATGACTCATATAGATAAATTTATTTCAAATTTACCAAACAAAGAAAATGAGATGGTGATGGAAAGGGGTGTTACTTTTTCTGCGGGTGAAAGACAACTTCTTTCATTTGCAAGGGCTCTTTATTATGATCCTTCAATTTTAATTCTGGATGAAGCAACATCAAATATCGATTCTGAGACAGAAAAACTTATTCAGGATGCAATAGGAAATTTAATTAAAAATAGAACTTCAATAATTATTGCTCATAGATTATCAACAATTAAAAGTGCTGATTTAATTATTGTTATAGATAATGGTAAAATTGTTGAAAGTGGTAATCATTATGAATTGATTGCAAAAAGAGGGATCTACTATAATCTATATAAGCTCCAATTTGAGCCAATTTAAACCGGACTACTAAAAATTACAATTAAAATACAAAGAATAGATTTATAAAAGTCATCTATTTAAACTGTATCTATTAAAATTAAAGATTAAAATAATAAAGTAAAGTAAAGTAATTAAAGGAACTTAAATGAAAAGAATACAACCATTAAAAAATATCTATAACAATATAAAAAACCTTAAATTGTTGAATATTTCTGAGTTAAATAATCAATTGAGTGAACTAAAAGAATTAATTAAAAAGAAAATAGTTTCAATAAAGGATATAATCGAATATTTAAATGAAAAATATAACTATCCTGAAGAAAATTATGAAAATGCTAATAAAGTATATGAAAAGAAATTCTTACCCAAAAAACCAGTTCTCGTTTTGTCTGGTGGTGGTGCCAGAGGCATGGCTCATGCTGGTGTATTTAAAATATTAAATGATCTTGAAATTAAACCTACTGCTATTATAGGAACATCAATTGGTGCAATAGCTGGATCTTTAATTGCAGACGGTAAGAATGCAAGAGATTTATATAACATAATGTACGCAAATGAAAAATTCTTTAAGTTCTTAAAATGGGCTAATCCTGTTATAAGAAAAAAAATAAAAGAAAAAACGATGAATTTTCTCAGAAAAAATTTGAGTGTATATGAATTTGAAAAACTAAAAATTCCGCTATATATTAATACAGCAGATTTAAAAACCTGTCAAAGGGTAATAATATCAAGTGGGGATATTATAACAGCTGTCACTGGCTCTGCAGCTATTCCATTTATAATTGAATCTGTTGAAAGAGATTCAATGCTTTTAACAGATGGAGGTGTTATAGATAATTTTTGTGTTGATATTGCAAGGAAAATAGATAATGATGGAATAATAATAGTTGATGTCTGTGCTGCAACAGATCCTACTTCTTCGGTTCAAAGGGATTACTTTTTACTTCAGGTTTCAAAAGATCTGCATGAAGTGACAAAATCCTTTGGGAAAAGAATATTACCTATTGAGTCAGAAAAAGACACATTTTCTTTTATAAATAATTTATTTTATATGATTGGTAAAAGAGGAGGATTGGCTCCAACTTTAATTGGAGATGAGATAGTTATCACACCAATGTTAGAAAAGATGAGTGTTTTTGAATTTGACAAAAGAGATTTCGCATATAATAAAGGTATTGAAGCTGCTAAAATTGTCTTTCAAAATTTTCTTTAATAATAAAAAGAGGATAATAAGGAAAATATGAGTTTTTATTATGAACTAGATAAAAAAGAAAGGATAAAAAAATCTTTAGAAATTGTTGATATAGTTAATAAAGCAAAAAACATCTATTTTATTGGTATTTGTGGTATAGGATTATCGGCTCTTGCTCAATTATTTAGTAGAATTGGTAAAAAAGTTAGTGGATCTGACTTACATGAAAATGAAACTCTTTCTATTTTAGTAAAAGAAGGAATAAAGATTTATGTGGGACATAATCTTGCCAATATAGATTCAACTATAAAACTATATGGAAAAATAGATCTTGCTATTTATTCACCCGCAGTTAATGAGGAAAATATAGAATTTTCATATTTCAAAAAAAATAATATACCTACTTTTACATATGGAATGGCTTTATCATATTTTATAAATTCTTTTAATTCGGTTTCTATATGTGGCACACATGGTAAAAGTTCCACAACTGCCATTTTGGCTGAAATGCTATTAAATAACAAAATACATACATCTTTTCTTTGTGGAGCAATATTGAATAAATTTGGGACAAATGCTTTTTTTTCTGACAATTCAAAATATTTTATAGCTGAATCATGCGAATATAAGGAAACATTTTTAAATTTTTTCCCTAATAATGTCATTATACCATCTTTAGAAGTAGATCATCTAGATTATTATAAAAATGAGGAAAACTATTTTAATGCATTCAAAACTTTTATTGAGCAGATAAAAGGCGGTATTTTAATATTAAGAATAGAAAAAGATCTTGAAAAAAGATTATACTTATATGCAAAAAGATTAAAAAATATTGAAAAGATAATTACATATTCTGATTATACAGCAGAAATTTTTGATGGTTTTGAAAATCAAATTCATTTTTACTATTTTTATGATGAAAAAAATCCATTTGAAGTAAGATTTGAAAAAAATTTAATTAATGGGAAAAAAAAGAATATAAAAAAATATAATAAAAATAATGATAAAAATAAAGAAAAACAAGACAATCATATTAAAAAGGAAATCTTATTGACAAAAACTTTTAAAATACCTATTCCTTCAAAAGAATATGCAGCCAATTTTACATCTGTAATTGCATTTTTAGAAATTTCTGGTATTTTAAATGAAATCAATATTAATTATACTGATAAATATAGTGGTATAAAAAGAAGATTTGAATTGATAGGTATAGATAAAAATAATAATCATATTATAAGTGATTATGCTCATCATCCTTCGGAGATCAAAACATTGCTTAAAATTTCAAGATTAAAATATCCTGATAATAAAATATTCTTAATATTTCAAGCTCATCAACATTCAAGAACTAAATATTTACTCGATCAGTTTTTGGATTTTTTTAAAAATGTAGAAAATTTAATAATTCTTCCAATATATAGGCAAAGAGACAGTGAAGAGGATGTTAAAAATATGTCTTCTGCTTTTTTTTATGAAAATGTATTAAAGGTAAATAAAAACGCACTTTATTTTGAGGATAATAAAAATTTATATAGTTTTTTACAAAATAATAAAAATTGTATTTATCTATTTACTGGTGCTGGCACAATTGATATTTTTGCAAAAGAATATCATAAGTTAGCAAGTGATAAGTAGAATAATATTGATAAATAAACTAAAATTAAAAATAAAAAAAGAAGATAGAAATAAAATAAAACAATTGAAAAGAGATAAAAGTAAGATAAAAGAAAAAGTAAAAGAATTAAAAAGAATTAAAAAACAAAATAATCAAAATGAGAATTAAAAATAAGATAAAAACAGTGTAAAAGAATAAAAAAAGAATTAAAAAAATAAGATAAGATTCAAATTAAGAGAATTTAAAAAAATAAAAGAGGAATTTATGAAAAATAATAGAAAAAAGATAATTATATTTATAGCAGTTTTTTTTGTTTTAGTATCAACAATAAACTTTTCCTGTAAGAAAAAAGAATATAAATATAGTGATGTGGCTTATTTTGCAGAGCCTATAATTCAGGATTTTTGTGCAGGATTTACCAAAAATGATTATAACGAATTTGCAAATTATTTTTCTCTATATTTTTCAAAACCGATTCCACCTGAAAATCTTGAAAAATTACTCTCAAAAATAGGTACAACAATAGGCAGTTATGTTCAGGATTCCTTATCCTATAAAAGTGTAAAAAAAGTTAAAAATATTTTTATTGTTGAATATACAGCATCTTTTACAAATGAAACTGAACCAGTAAATATTATATTAAATTTCGAAAAAAGTTTTAATGAATTTAAATTGTCGGGGTTTTCTGTCGATTCGCCTAAGTTAAGAAATAATAAATAATAAAACAATTAAAAGTAAAAACTTAAAAAATGTTAAAGGTTGAAATATGAAAAAAACAACATTGTTGTCATTACTTGCTTTTGGATTGGGTGCATTTTCTTTTCTTTCAGTTAAATACATTCAAGTTCCACTTCAAGGATTATTAACAAATAGTAGTTTCTTTTACAAGATTAATTCATTATTTTTAATGGCTCTTTTATATGGTTTTATTTCTGCGATAATACAACGAACTTTTACATTTTTAGCGGCATCTTTTTCAGACACATATGCCTTAGCTGGTTTTTTAAGTGGGCTTGGCTTTGGGCTTGTAGAAAGTATCTATTTTGTATATCCATATGTCGCAAACTTTGGAATTAAATTTTTTTTATCTATGGATTTTATTTCAAGAATTTTATCTATTCTTTTTCATGCAAGTTGTACCGGGATAATTTTAGTTGGTGTTTCTGAAAAAAAGTTTGCCTTATTTTTTATTCCTATTGTTTTAATTCATACAACAATTGTTGGATTATCAGTTTTTGCACAGACTACAAAGGTTATGGAAGTTTCTTTTGTAATAATTTCTGCAATAGTAACTATAGTTTTGTTTATATATTTTATGTCAATTAGTAAAAAGATGAAGATTGTATTAAAAGGAGAATAATATTTTATTTATGAGTAATAAGGATGAATTTAAAAATGTTGTTTGTACGGTTGAAGGTTTACCAATTACAATTGATGAAGTAATGGAGACCTATCAGGTATTTTTAGATGATATTTTCAATGAAGACCCAGAAACTGTTTTGACTGATGAAGAAAAAAAAGATTTACTGAATGAGTCTTTATATACACTTATTGATGAAAAACTTATATTTCTTGATGCTAAAAAAAATAACATTTTAATTACAGAAGAAGAATTGTCTTATGAAGAAGAAGAATTTAGAAAGCAGTTTTCTGAAGATTTGCCTTTAGAAGTAATTCTTGAAGAAAGAAATTATAATATTGAAATTTTTCGAGAAAAACTCTTAGAAGAATTAACAATAAAAAAAATGATTCAAACCAAAATTCCTCAAAATGCATTTTCAGATGATTATCTATGGCAATATTATCTTGAACATAAAGATCAACTTGATGATAAAGATAAAAAAGAGGAAGAAAAAACCTTTGAAAAAATAACAGCAGAATTAAGAGAAGTTTTAGAAGGAATGGTTTTTTTAGATATTTATACAAATTACGTTGACGAACTTTTCTCTAAGGCAAAAATAGATTTTAATGAAAAAAATTGCGAAATCCTTTTTCAGAAAAGGTGACTTAATTATCTATTTTCTGGTTATTCTTATTACTATTTTACCTTTTTTATTGCCCGAGCTAACAATAAAATCAAACCCGGATAACTTAGATTTAAATAAAACCTATGTTGAAATCGACTATAATGGAAATAAATATTCATATTCTCTTTCAGAAAATCAGACGATTACTCTTAAAAATGGTCTTATTATAGTTGAAATAAAAGATAAAAAGGTAAGGGTTAAACAATCTGATTGTCCCGATAAAATTTGTGTCAAAAGAGGATGGATAGAAAAACCAGGTCAATTTATAATATGTATGCCAAACAAGTTAATAGTGAAAATTGTCGGAAATGAACAATATGACTCAATTACCTATTGAAAAAAAAACTTTATTTTTTCCAGATAGAAGATATATCCTTTTTTTTTCAACATTGGCAGCAGTATTCAGTTTTATTGAATCTATTTTACCAAAGCCTTTTTTATTTATAAAAATTGGTCTGGGTTATATTCCAATATTACTTATAATAGATAAAGTCGATTATCTTCCATTTATTTCAATAGTTTTGTTAAAATCGATTATCACTGGTATTTTTGCAGGTACACTTTTTTCTTTTACCGGTCTTTTATCAATTGTAGGATCTTTAGGTTGTATCGTAGCTTATTCATTGATCTATTTTTTTATTAAAAAATTATCCAGGGTTTCTATATCAATTTTATTGGCGATTTTCACTAATATTTTTCAATTGATTTTCTATTCCTATTTTATAATAAAAGATTATAATCTTTTAAAAATACTTCCACTTGTAAATTTAATTTCAATTATAACTGGTTTTATTACCAGTTTGATTTCTATTCAAATAGAAGAAAAGTATATTGAATTGGATTTTGAAAATTTAAAAAATAAAAAGATTAAAATAAAAAAACTTAAATAATAAAATAAAAAAAATAGTTTAAATTATGGGATTCAACGATTTAAGAATCAATATAGATTCCATAAATGTCGGTATAACAGATTTAATAAATTCATTTTTTAATGCTAAAGAATTTTTTAATAATAATATTTACGAAAATGAAGATAAAATAATCTGTTCTAATGATTTAGATTCAATAGAATCACATAAACAATTTTTCGAAAAATTTCCAATAAAAGATGGTATTTATGAATTGCCTATAAATTATAAATTCAGGTATAAAAATATTAGTATCTGTTTAAATGGAAGAGTTGATGCATATTCAGAAAAGCAGCAGACCATTTATGAACTGAAAGTTACAGAAAAAGAGATAAATGAGCTTATTTACAATGGTAATATAAATCTTTTTAAGATTCAGCTTTTTATCTACTCATATATTTTATACAAGAAAAAATATAAAATAAACAAATTGATTCTTATAATAGCTTCGACAAATCAAAAGACCATTAAGGAATTTGTCTTTGATTTTGAATTAAAAAAGATTTATAATCAGATTAAAAAATTATTTCCTTTTCTTTATGACATATATCTTTTTGAGATTTCTAAAAGAAAAAATAAAAAAGAAAATCCAATTTTTCCATATAACGAATATAAACCAATTCAAAAAGAGATAATAAATAATATTTTTGGAAGTAATAGTTTTATCACATTTGTAGAAGCTCCTTTTGCGAGTGGAAAGACTGTAGCCGTGCTTTATGGATTGGCAAGAAAGTATAATTTTTCTCAAATACATTATTTTACATCAAGAAATATACAAAAAATGCAAGTTTTGGAGGAAGGGGAAAAAATTGGCTATAAATCTATTGTAAGAAAATCATTTTCTGATTCTTGCGTTTATTCTTATATTTTCTGCAAGAATTTCAATTGCAAATATTACATTTTTCCAATGGAAAAATATTCAATATTAAAAGAAAATGGATGTCCAGTGATTTATCAAAGACTTTTTTATAGCATGTTTGATTTAATAATTTCAGATTATAATTACCTTTTTTATCAAGCACTTTCCAGGACCAAAGATACTATATGCGTAATTGATGAATATCATTCTTTTTTGAATAGAATTTCAGATTTTTTTACAATTTCTATAAAAAAAGAGGAAATAGAAAATATTAAATCAATATTATTTATTAAATATAAAAAGCTGGAAAAATATTTTTATGATCTTTTTGATACAGAGGAACTTTCATTTGAAGAGGATGAATTTCCGAATAATAAATATTATATAGATGAGATAAAAACTAATATTCAACCAGAATTTATTGAAATTTTGACAACTTTAATATCAAAAAATAATAGTTTTATAAAAGAAAATAGCGGGAAAAATTTAAGTGAATTTGAAACAGATATTTTTCCATTTTATCAAAAACTCAAAATTATTTTAGAGCTTTCTACTTTTGATATTGTAATTTCATATTCAAAGTCTTCAAAAGAGAAAATTTTTACATATAAATCTATTAAAACTATATTAAATAAAATATTTTCGGGTTATAAGCAAGTCATAGGAATTTCTGCAACTCTTGAACCAAAACAATTGTTATATAATGTGCATGATCCAGATAGTTTTTCTTTATATAGTAAAAACATTCCCAAGAAAATAAGAGCTTATATAATAGACAATATCGAAACAACATATAAAAATAGAGGGAAAAATTCATATAAAATAGCAAATATAATAAAAGATAAAATATATGAGGAAAATAAAGAAAATTTATTATTAAATAGGTCTATACTTTTGTTTTTTCCTTCTTATGAATTTATTGGAATGGTCGAGTTATTTATTCTTGATTCTATCTTTGATAAAATACTTTTAACTAAAGAAATTAAAACAAATAACTCTTCCTCAAGATTTTTTAATGGGCAAATAAATGAGATAGAAGATTTTTTTATTGATAATAAGATACATTTAATTTTTGTACCATATAGATCCATAATTCAGGAAGGAGCAAATCTTAACTTTGATATTGCAGGAGGATTTTTTATAGGCATACCATTTAGAGTTCCAGATAATCAATATTTGACTCACTCTATTTTGATAAATGAATATTCAAATCTCTCTGATGAAAGTCCTAACAATTCATTTGAAATTCTTTCTTTATTTCCAGCATTAAATGATGTTCTTCAATCCAGTGGAAGAATTGGTAGAAAAAGAGAAACAGATAACTTTATTTATTTTATTGGGAAAGAGTTTTTAAATAATAAAATCTATGATAGTATTATTGATTGCTATTCTAATGTAAAGATACTCAAAAGTTAAATATTGCCAAAATTTTTATATTTTTTTATATTTGAAGTGGAGGAATTTATGAAGGTTATAGTAGATCAAAATACTTGTATTGGTTGTGGAGTATGTGCTTCAATTTGTCCAAAAGTATTTGCAATAAATGATGATTCTGGTAAAGCTTATGTCATAGATAATGCAGATTTCAATGATTCTTCTTTAGATGAAGCAATTGAAAGTTGTCCTGTTAATGCCATTAAAAAAGAATAATAAAAATAAGACATGATTTTTCTTAAAAACTTAGCTTTTGGTTATACAGACAAAAAATTATTTTCTAATGTTAATGTTTCTATATATTCAAATGATAAGATAGGTTTGGTTGGTAGAAATGGTAGTGGTAAGACCACTTTACTTAGAATACTTGCAGATGAGATAAAAGAGTATGATGGAGAGAAGATAGTACCTTCAAATATATCTATAGGTTTTCTCCCTCAGGAGGTACATTTTTTACAAGCGGATATAACTCCATTCATGCTATGTAAGCAGGCTTTTAAGGATATTGAATTAAAAATAAAAAGAATTGAGCAGCTTTCAACTAAACTTGAAGATGAATTATATCATAAAGAATATGATAGACTACTAAATGAACTTAGTAAAGATAATCTTTTCTCATATGAATATAAAATAAGAATGGTCCTTTCAAGTCTTGGACTTTCTTTAAATGATATGAATAAACCATTTGCCCAGCTTTCAAGTGGTTATAAAGTTAGATCATATTTAGGTTATTTAATACTTTTGTCCCCCGATATTTTAATGCTTGATGAACCCACAAATTATCTTGATATAGATGCCATTCAATTTCTTATAGAATTTTTAAAATCTTATGAAAAAAGTTTTATAATAATTTCTCATGATAAAAATCTTTTAGATTCTGTAACCAATAAAATCTGGGATCTTTTTGCTTCAAATCTTTATGTTTATTCAAATTGCAATTATTCTACTTTTCTTTTAAGAAAAGAAGAATATTTAGAAAATCTTGAAAAAACCTCTAAAAATATTGAAACCAAGATTAAACAGCAAATGGAGTTTATAAATAGATTTAGAGCTAAAGAAAGTAAAGCAAGTTCAGTTCAAAGCCGACTCAAAATGATTGAAAAGATAGAAAAGATAGATATTCCTAAGGAAAATGATATTAATTTTAAGATAAAATCATCTAATAACAGATTTACAAATATTTTGTCTTGTGAAAATTTATATTTTGGTTTTACCGATGAAAATCTATTGGAGAAAGTATTTTTTTCTATATTAAGAGATGATAGAATTTTTTTAATAGGTAGAAATGGAATTGGAAAAACTACTTTTTTAAGACTTTTAGTAGGACAGCTAAAACCAAAGGATGGGAAAGTAACAATTCATAATGATTCAAAAATAGGCTATTTTGAACAGAATGCAAGCTTAAATGAAAACTTAAATTTAAAAGTATATGATTTTTTTTCAGACTCTGAGGAAGCTCAAAAATTAAATCAAACAGAAAGAAAAAAGATATTGGGTAATTTTGGATTTTCTGCTTGTGATGTTGAAAAAGAATTAAACTATCTTTCTGGTGGAGAAAAAGTAAGATTAATTTTAGCTAAAATATTTTTAAAAAATCCCGATATCTTAATTCTTGATGAACCTACAACTCATTTAGATATTGCGACAAAAGAAATATTAATTGAAAATTTAAAAGATTTTAACGGAGCAATACTTGCAGTATCTCATGATATTGATTTTATAAAAAGACTTGCCAACAAGTTTATTACCATAGAGAATAAAAACTTAGTATGGTTTGAAGATTTAAATTATTATCTTGAAAATTTAAAAGATAAAAAGAAAGAGGAAAAATCAATTTTTATTGAGAAGGATAATAAAATTTTAAACAATGAGAAAAAAAATGTATCAGATAATATATCTAAAAATTATCCAAAGAATAATAAAATAAAGATAGAAAAACCAGTTTTATCAACAAATAAAAGGCAACAAATAGAAAAGCAGATTATTGAATATGAAAAGCAAATATTGGAAATAGAAAAAAAGATTAATGAAATAGAAAGAAAATTTTCTGAAAATCTTAATTTTATTGAAGTTAAAAAGCTAAACGAAGAATATGAAGAACTAAATAATCAATATGAATATCTTTTCTCTAAATTAGTCGAACTTGAACAAATTTTGAAATAATTAATTAATACTCATTCATTTGGGGGAAAAGATTTTTGTTTAAATGTTATATCCAATAAGAATCCTTCATCAGAATAGTATTTTCTAGTTTTCCCTTCTATTAAAAATCTAACCCCATTTATTTCTTTGAATTGCATTGCAGTATTAACTATCTGATATATCTGTATCTCAATAGACTTCAATCCATTTTTATTGTTTAAAAAATTACTATTAAAATCGAGATATAAAATACCATTTTTTATCCATGCGCCAAGAAGTTTAGTACCTTCAGGTATAAGGTTTAAGTAAGGATCTTTTGGTTTATATTTTATAAGATAAGATATTACAGCAAAAATAGGAGAATCTATGTAATCGATTTTTTCTGTTTTTTTAGCTAAATATAACTCATATTGTTTATCAAGTGCAGCAAGGAAAATAATGAAATACTTTGAAATAATTTTATAATTACTTTTCTCTTTTGTGCTTTTTATATTATTATTGCTAATATTATTTAATTCTTTATTTAAAGTCTTATCATTTGTATTACTTATATTTTGCAAATTATCTTTAGAACCAGAATTGTTGGTTTGACTTTCTACTTTGTTATTTGTTTCATTATTTTTACTATTATCAATATCTTTACTATTATCAGGATTATTATCAATTTTAGTTTCGTTTTCATTATTATTATTGGTTAAATCTTTATTTGCATTTTTGTTTTGTTGAGAAAAAAGTTTGGCTAAAAAATCTAATTTTATGCTATTTTCTTTTTTGTTGCTTGTAAAATCGCTTTTTTTATTATCATCAACATTACCTAGATTATTACTTTTAAGATTAGAATCTATGTTTTGATGAATATTTTTATTTAAGCTTAAAAGTCCATTTGTTTTAGCGAAAGAATATAATAGAAATGATGCATAACTCATTAAGACGATTAAAATAAAAATTAAAAATAAAGGAAATGCTATATTTTTATTTTTGCTTTTTCTTCTCTTTTTTTTCATGGTTATATTTTCGGAAAAATTAAGGATTAAATAATAAAATCAATAATTGACAAAAGTTATAATGTGAAGTAATTATTTTATTGAGTTAGTAAATGGATGACTTGATATATAAAAAAATCTGGAGTTTTATATGAAGAAAATTTCCTTATTTTTTATTTTATTTATTTTTATTTTAACATCTTTTTATGGTTGTAACCAGAATAATCATTTTATAGAAATAAATGGAGTAAAATTATATATAGAAATTGCTTTAACAGATCAGGAAAGAGCTACAGGTTTGATGTTTCGAGATAAGCTGCCTGAAAACCATGGAATGTTATTTATTTTTGAAAAAGAGCAGGTTCTTAATTTTTGGATGAAAAATACCTCAATTCCTCTTTCTATAGCCTATATAAGGGAGAATGGGCTTATAATTGGAATATATGATATGAATCCTTATGATGAAACTCCAATTTCTTCTATCTATCCCTGCAAATATGCTTTAGAAGTTAATAAAGGATGGTTTTCAAAGAACAATATTAAGGCAGGGGATACAATAAAATTACCATCTTTACAGACACTTTTAGACTGGCATAAGGAGCAGACCAAATAATGTTCCATCTATTAGGTTGGTATAATCAGGATAATATTTTATCAATTTTAGAAAATAAAAAAGATTCTACTTTATTGATCTTTCATTCAAATGAAGATAATTTTATTCAAAAGTTATCTTTCCAATCCAATGAATTTATATTTATTAAGACAAAATATGTCATATTTAATGGAAAATCTATAGAAAATGGTTTTCTGGTATATGAGACAAAATTAAATTTAATAATCTATTATTTAAATTCAGATCCCGATCTTATTTTAGCCAATATAAAAAACACAGATATAGATATAAAAAATGGATTAATTATTTCAAATATTATTAAAAATGATGCAGGAAATGATCTAATATTTTTTTTATCAAATATATTTGGTATTAATTGTAAGTTAATTGGAATTGATTTTGAAGATTTTCAGAGTAATTCAATTTTCTATAAAGGAAATTTTTATCACCAATACTTTTTTCTTTTCAACTATGATGAACAGCTTAAATATGAAAAAATAGATGATTTCTGGGAAGATTATTCAGGTCCTTATATTATTACAGAGGCTTTTGATGGAGGATTTAAAAATATTTCCTGGCAGAATCCTATTGAGTTTTATATAAAGAAAATATCTTCTTTATCCTATCAAACGATTGAAAATTCAATAAAGTATTTCCCCTTAAAAATCGTCTCAATGAAAGAAGATTATTCCATAATAAAGTTAAAAATGGATTTTAGTAAATCTATAGATCTTTTTTATAACGATATATCAATCTTTTCCTATCAATATGCTTTTATAGAAAAATGTAATATTGGTATTCTTTTTAATAAAATAAGAAAATTGAAGAAATTAAAACTTCATAACTTTTTTATTCTGAGCGGAGATTTGTATCAAATAATTAATGAATATTTAAAAAACAATACTAAAATTGCTAAAATCCTTTCTTTTAAATCATTTACAGGTATTGCTGCAAATTTAATAGTTATTCCAACTAAATCCATTCCTCAGTTAACTACAAATTGTATTTTTGCTATATAGTTGTATAATTTCTTTAATGTTGTTTAATAGATAAAACTTTAATTTAAGGGAAATGAATAATTTTTAAAAATAGTAATTTAATAATGAAAACTCAAAAAATTGAATTAAAATAAATAAATTTATAAAAATTATCTATGAAAAATATAAACAATGATTCTTTAAGATTAGCAATTTATCTAGAAATTTTTTCTGCCCTCAAAGATATAAAAAATGAGCAGGTTATATGCGACAGATTTTTTGAAAGAATTGGTCATCATTTTAATATTCAAAAAGCTGGAATATACTTAAGGGACTTAAAAAAGGATGAATTAATATTTGTTTCTGGTATTGGAGTTGACTTAAATAGTATTGAGATAAAAAAGATTTCAGTCTATAATGGTTTTATCTTTGAGTTAATGAGTGGAAAGACCCAGTTAAGGTTTGATAAGATTTATAAAAAGGATATAATTGATTTTCCTTTTCTGGAAAATCTATCTTCTGCCCTTATTTTTCCTATATATAGTGAGAAGAAACCTTTAGGTTTTGCTTTTTTTGGTAAATCTATTGATGAAGAAATTTTTTCAGAAGAAGAAGAAAATATTTTAAGTTCTCTTTTATCTTTAATTTCGCCAATATTAGATTTACAGATGACTTATAAAGAATTAAGTGTTTCTCAATCAAAATTAGTTGAAGCTATTGAAAATTTAAAAAATTTCGAAAAAGTTAAAAATTCATTTTTATATAATATTACACATGAATTAAAAACTCCTCTTGTTACTATTGTAGGATATTCTGAAATGCTTCATTCAAAGGATATGGGAGATTTGAATCAGATCCAATTAAAAGGTATTGAAACTATATTAAAAAATTCAAATCATTTACTACAGATGATAGAAGATCTTTTAACTTTTGTAAATTTATCAGATAAAATTTCAAATCTTGATCTTCAAAAAATAAATATAGTCAAAGTCATTTACGATGTTGTTAAAAAATTTGAAAATTCCAATACTCAAATTATTTTGGATATAGATTATCCCGAAATCATAATTTTTGCAGACCCATACTTACTTAGTAAAGCGATAGAACATCTTATAGATAATGCTATAAAATTTAATAGGGAAAATTCTCCTATCACTGTGAATGTGGAAGTTGATAAAGAAAAGATGAAAGTAAAGGTTTTAGTAATAGACAAAGGAATAGGAATGGAATATCAGACTTTTATTGCTTCCACAAAAAATTTTATACAGGAATCCATGGATTTAAACAGAAAATATGGTGGTATAGGATTTGGTCTTTCCTTTGTTAATAAAATCTTTTCCGTACATCAATTTGAAGTAATATTCAAATCTGAAAAAGGAAGGGGTACTGAAATTGGATTTTCAACATCAATATTATCTTTCAAATGATTTTAACCAAAAGATTATTAAACTACTAAATAAAATTGATTATATTGAAGATTCAAAAAAAATTATCGATGAGATTTTTAACTATCTTTATCCCGCAATAAATAACTTTATAAATTATAAGAAGATAAAAAATCCCGACATTATTTCAGATTATATTTTGCAAATCTATGAAAATTTCCCAGCTTTTTTAGTCAAGGCAAAATCATTTCTTAAAGATATAGATAATTTTGTTTTTTATTATTATTTTCTAAAAAATCTATATTTTGAATGGCAAAATTTTAAAAGAACTATTAAAACCAGAAAAAATATTAATGAAAATAATAAGATTGAGTATCTTGATTCATTGAAAAATGAAGAAAACATCATCGCATCTTCAAAATCCAATATTGATGAAATTAATAAGATTATCAAAAGATGTCTTTATAATCATTTTGAAAAAGAAGAAGTTGTAATGTTTTTGACTTATTATTATTTTTTGATTGAGAAGGAAGATTATATATTTATATCTGATTTTCTTAAAATACCAATTTTAAATTTAATTGATTTGATAGATAAAAATCAAGAATCTGAATCAAATGAAAAATCCGCTAAAACACTTGATGATAAAATAATTGAAAGACTCTTTAATCAAACTATTTCATCTTTTAGAGTTAATATTTCAAGAATTAAGAAAAAAATGAAAATAAAATGTAATTATCTTTTAGAAAATTACTTATTTATAGATGAAGGTGAAATATGATTGAAAAGTTATTAATAAAATCTGCTATTGGACAAAAATTAAGTGCAAAAGATATTGATTTAATTGAAAATCACTTTAGAAAAAATCCCGAGTTAATTGATGAATATATTTTCCTAAAGGATTTTTTTAAATTTAATAATACTAAAAATATTGATGATAGTATATTTATTGTGAAAAACTCTAAGAAGATTTTTAGTACTACTAGTATAGAGTATAAAAGTTTTGAAGATGTAAAAGCTGCATCGATTGGAAATCCTTATATAAAATTATCATTAAGTTTAAACTGGAATTTATTAAATTTAGATATTTTTATTGATAACTTTACAAATAAAATTAATATAAAATCTTTAAATGATCAAAGTGAAATTATTTTAAAAGATAGCAATCTCGAATTATTTCACATAATACTTGCAAAAGATAGAACTTTTTCTTACTCTTTTAAATCTCAAAATTTAATTTTGACATGTAACAATAAGAATCTTGGTCTTTTTTTTACGACATAATAACTTAAATAAAGATTTTAAGTAGAGTAGATATTAGCTTTGATATGGATAATAGTTTTATCAATAATTCATAAAGATTATTATATTCTTTTTTCATAATGGTTTCAAAAATATCTTCAACAAATTCAATTGGTAAAATAAATGGAGATGATAAAATTAGTTTACTTCCTCTTTCAAAAAAATGATGAATTAAGTTATTTTCGGATTTTGAATAATTTATCATACAGCAAAGTAAGAATATTATCCTGGGGATTTTTTCAGAATGATTTAAATAAAATGGATTAAAAAAATTTTTTCCAATCTTAATAGATGAAAAATCCTTTTTTCTATAACCATGAGCAAGTATTATTGGTATTTTTCCAATATTTATTCCACTTAAAAACTGGTCTTTATCTGAAAATATAATCTTATTTAAATTGTTTTTATCCCATAATGTTTTATTAAATTCAAATCCATTTTCTTTTAAGAAAATTAGATCATTTGAATTAATTAAATCTTCTTTGAAAGATAATATAAAGCTTAAATCAAAACTATTTATAAAATTTGAAGAATTTTTAGAATTATTTACTAAAAATAATGGTAATGTCCCATTTTTAGCTAATTCATAAGAGAAAAATTGAAAAGGTAATGATTGCAAATTTTCACTTAAATCAAATATTATAAAATCTTTTTTTAAGGATATTAAGAATTCTAAATCTATTAAATTTATTAAATTTTCTGAGAAAATTGTTTGAAATCTTTCTATTTCTTCTAAGTTTAAACTCAATAAATTTTGGTTAAAATGATATAGACTATTTAAAATATATAGATACTTTGATTTACTTAACTTTTTTTCTTCTGTCTTTATAATATCATTTTTGAAATTTGAATATGTTTGAACAAGAATTTCATTAAATAAATCAACTTTTAAAAATAATAGATTATCACTATTTTTCTTGTTGAAAACTTTATCTTTTGTGAAATTTTCATTCCATGAAAAAGGACCATAAAATAGGTCTTTTATTTTAATTATATAATTACTATTTTTAAGCTCTTCAATATTTACAAAACTATCTTTTGTGGAATTAACTATGACTTCAATTATCGAATCTGGAAAATAATCTAGCTCTATTTCAATAAGATTCATTTTTCAATATTTTCTTCAGCATCAGATTTTCTAATATATAAAGGTAAAAGTTTATCTGCTGTTATAGAAAAATTGGTAAAGATATCTAAGTTTTTTTCAAAAAAGTTAATTATTTTTGTCCCATTTATTTTGGGTTCAAAAAAAACAAATTTTTCTTTTTCATAATCAGGACAATTAAGTATATCGTCAAGTAAAAATATCTTATTTTCTTCTTTATCAATTAAAACAATATCTTTTATTTTATCAAAAGGTAAATCTTCAATATCGGGATTTATAAATTGATTAACAAATCTTTTTTCATCTTTTTCATTTTCGTAATTTTTAGAAAAATAATATTTTGCAAAATAATATCGATTTTTCTTCCCAAAGATCATTGAATAAATTGGGAATGATTCATCTTTTTCTTTTGATAAATTTAAATCTTTGATCTTTTCAAATAAATTATTAAAAAGATTTAATTCAAAAAAAAATGAATAACTGAGCAAAGATAAGGAAGGTATAGGAATAATTTTTGTATTACTTTCAAAAAATAATCCTTTGATAACTGAATGTGAAATCCTTATCCCGTTAAATGAGCCGGGACCAGTACCTACTAATGCATAATTAATAGAATTGATTTTAGTATGAAGAGTATTTAAACAGGCATCAATTATTAATAGAATATGCTCCGTATGATCAAATGGAGTTTTACTTGTAAAAGTCGCAAACCTGTCATCTACTTTTATAGTAAGATGAAAATTTGAAGTAGAAGTATCTAAAAGTAGTATATTCATAATATTATTTTAAGTGACTTGTATCAAAACCTGGAATATATAATTTTTTCTCAACAAAATCAGTAAGTTTTGTTATAATATAGATAAAAATTAAATATATAATGCCTATAAAGAGATATATTTCGATATTCATATAGGTTTTAGATGCGAAATTTTTTGAAATATAAAAAAGTTCAGGAAGACCGATTGTATAAGCAACAGATGTGTATTGAATAAGGTAGACTATTTCATTTGATAGGGCTGGTATTGCAAATCTAAATGCTTGAGGAAAAATTATTAGTCTAATCGCGTCCCATTTGTTTAAGCCAATAGAGTAGGCAGCTTCAATTTGCTCTTTTGAAATAGCCATGAAACCGCCTTTCAAATATTCTGCTTGATATGCAGAAGAGTTTATGATAAAGGCAATTATAGCTGCTGTTAATGGTGAAAGTCTTATATTTATTCCAGGAAGACCAAAATATATTAAGAAAAGTTGGACCATCATTGGAGTTCCACGAATTAAAGTTATAATAAAATTACATAAAGATTTGAAAAATCTATTTCCATATAAAACCCCAACAACTAGAAATATTGCTGCTATAAAACCTATTATAGCCGAAAGAAGCGTTAATTCTAAAGTTATTCCAAGACCTTTTATTAATGATGGTATATATGGAATTAATTTTGAAAAAAACATCATATCTCTTTCCTATTTTTTTTCGGATTCGCCATAGAGTTCACTAATTTTGCTTAAAAATTCTCTTGTTCTAGGATGAGTAGCTTCAGTAAAAAGCTTTAACGGTGGTCCCTGTTCCACAATTTTACCTTTTTCCATGAAAATTACTTCATTTGCTACAGATTTTGCAAAACCCATTTCATGGGTGACACAAATCATTGTCATACCATCTTTAGCAAGGTCTTGCATTACTTGAAGGACTTCTCCGATAAGTTCTGGATCCAATGCGCTTGTGGGTTCATCAAAAAGAATTAATAGAGGATCCATAGCAAGAGCTCTTGCGATTCCAACTCTTTGTTTTTGTCCACCTGAAAGTTGTGCGGGATATTTATCTTTATGTTGATCAAGTCCAACTCTTTTCAATTCTCTTAATGCCTTATTGTAAGCATCAGTTTTATTCATCTTTTTTACTTTTATTAGACCTAATGCAACATTATCGATAGCAGAAAGATGGTTAAAAAGAGCGAAATGTTGAAAGACCATACCTATCTTTTGTCTTATTGAAGGAATTTTAGAATGAGGAAGACTTGTAATTTCAGTATTTTGAAGATAGATTTTACCTTTGTCGGGTGGATTTAAAAGGTTTATACATCTGAGCAAAGTGGATTTCCCGGTTCCAGAAGGCCCAACAATAACTTTAACATCACCTTTATTGAGTTTAAATGAAACACCATCCAGTATTTTTTGAGAACCAAAAGATTTCTCAACATTTTCAACTATTAACAAGTTTTCTTCCATTAATAAATCCTTGATTATTTTGTCTCTTTATCTGTTATAAATCCAGGAATTTCATACTTTTTTGATAAAAATTGTAGTGCATATGAAAAAATCTCAAATAGAATAAAATAAAGTAAAGCACATACAACAAATATAGCAAAAGGGTTCAAAGAACCTGTAATATTACTTCCTGTTATACTTTGAGTTAGTGGTTGATTTAGAATGTCTCGTCCAGCTTTTAATATTTCGACAAGACCTACAGCATAAGCAAGAGGAGTGTCTTTTAATACTATTGTGAATTCATTTGTAAATCCAGGTAGAGATAATCTAAATGCTTGAGGTATTATTATTATTGAAAAAGTTTTAACTTTAGATAGACCAAGTGATAAACCCGCTTCTGTTTGTTCTGAGGTTATTGATAAAACAGCTCCACGATATATCTGGGCTTGATAAGCCGAAGATCTAAGACCAAGAGCTAATGCAGCAGATAGAAAAGGTCCAAGATTTAAGTATTTACCAAGTCCAAAATAAAAAATGAAAATCACTATCAAAGGTGGAGTACCTTTTAATACCCATTCATAAGCAAACTCTATCTTTTTAACTATTTTTGATCCATAAATTCTAAGGAAGGTACAGATAATCCCAACAACCATACCTATAAGTATTGAAGCAAAAGTTAGAAGAATTGCTGTTAAGGTTGCATTTAATAAAAGAGGCAAGTTTTTGAATAAAAAGAAAAGGTTACTATTAATTTCACTCATCTATGATTTTACCTTTTAATATAATTTTATTTGATAATTATTATGTTTTTATATTATCTTAAAATTTTATTACCTTAAAATTTTATTATCTTTAATTTTATTATCTTTTTTTTAGTCTTTTAATACTTTCAACATATTTTTAATTGTTTTATTTTATTTACTTTTTTGTTTCTTTCTTTTAGTTGTATTGAAACTTTAAATTTTTATTTTTTATTTTTTGGCTTTGAAATTTTATATGTATTAAATTTTATTAATTTTATTATTTGTTTAATTTCACTAAATACTTGTAAATATTATGGCAATTGGCAGGAAAAAGTTTTGCCTTCTTCCAAAGCCAATTACCTTTTTTAATTAAGTTTTATAAAACTGTTTTTTAATTAATAGTTTTAAATAACTTTAAGTTAAGAATTTAATTAAAAATATTTTTTAATTAATTCAAGCCATTCATTTGATTTTAAAAGTTCTTCAATTATTTTGTTAACTTTTTCAACCAATTTTGAACCTTTTGGGAATGCAATACCATAGCTTTCATTACTTTCAATTGTGTATATTACTTTAACAGGTTTAAGTTTTTCATAACCTTTAGCAGCAGAATCATCGATTATAACACAATCAACATTACCATTTAAAAGTTCCTGAACTGCATTTATATTGTTATCAAATCTTATCAATTGAGAGTCTTTCATCTTGTTTTGTTGTATAAAGTTTTCATCTATATAAGCTTCTCCAGTTGTTCCTCTTTGGACTCCGATTTTAAGTTTTGCAAGATCTTCTTCTGATGCTATTGCTAAAGAAGAATCCTGTTTAACTATAATTGATTGATTTGCTGTATAATATGGAATAGAAAAATCAACAATTTGTTTTCTTTCATCAGTTATGGTCATAGCAGCTATAACCATATCAAACTTATTGTTTTGAAGTGATGGTATAAGCGAATCAAAATCGATGTCGTTAATTTCAATCTGTTTTCCAAGTTTGGTTGCTATGTATCTTGCAATATCCATGTCAATACCAAGAAATTGATCTTGATCTTTATATTCGAAAGGTGGATATTCAGCATTAGTTCCAACTTTTAATACATTTGCTTCCTTTTTACAACCAAAAAAAGAGATTAACACAAAAAGAAAAACCATAAGCACAATAAGAATTTTGTTTTTCATAAATTATTCTCCTTTTATGAAAAATTATTAAAAATAAATAACTAATTAAATATTAAGGAATAAAAATAATTTGTCAAATTTTATTATTATCAAATTTTTGTTCTTATCAAACTGTGAAAAGCAGATTTGAATCTACAAGATTAAAACCAAAATTAAATAATTAAACAATTAAATAATTAAAATCAAATTAAATCAAATTGAACAATGCAAAAAAATATTATAATTTATTTATTTTATTTATAAATAAACACAACTCTTAACAGTATTTTGATAAATTATCTTCTATATAGTTTTTATTAATTTTGTTTATCGTTAAATATAGTTAAAATATATGTTATCAAGTTGAATATATTTAAGATAAAAATGTAGTAGCTTAAGGTAAAATAAATGACTTAAAACTTCTTTACTTTAAAAATTAGTGTGTTAATCAAAAGTAGCAGTTACAAAAATATAGGAGAGGCAAAGTAATGGCAAAAAGAAAAATTATAATAATGGGTGCTGCTGGTAGAGATTTTCATAATTTTAATGTTCTTTACCGAGACAATCCTGATTATGAAGTAGTCTGCTTTACAGCAACACAGATTCCAGACATTGCTGGAAGAAAATATCCTGCTTCATTAGCTGGAAAACTTTATCCAAACGGAATTCCTATTGAAGATGAAAAAGATCTTATTGATTTAGTCAAAAAACATAATATTGACGAAGTAGTTTTCTCATATTCTGATGTTCAACATGAATATGTAATGCATCATGCATCCAGAGTTATGGCAGCTGGAGCTGATTTTAAAGTTGTTGGTTCAAGAACAACTATGTTAAAGTCAACAAAACCTGTTATAGCTGTCTGTGCTGTTAGAACAGGTTGCGGTAAGTCTCAAACAACAAGAGCAGTAGCTAATCTTTTAAAAAAGATGGGTAAAAAGGTTGTTGCTGTTAGACATCCTATGCCTTATGGTGATCTTGAAAAACAAAAAGTTCAGAGATTCGCTTCAATAGAAGATCTTCACAAACACAATTGTACTATTGAAGAGATGGAAGAATATGAACCTCATATTACAAGAGGAAATGTCATTTATGCAGGTGTTGATTATGAAGCTATTTTAAGAGCTGCAGAAAATGATCCTGATGGTTGCGATGTTATCTTATGGGATGGCGGAAATAATGATATGCCATTTTATAAACCAGATTTACATATTACTGTTGTTGACCCACATAGACCTGGCCATGAGTTCAAATATTATCCTGGCGAAACAAATCTTTACATGGCAGATGTCATAGTAATCAACAAGATTGATTCTGCTTCAAATGAAAATATTCAGATAGTAAGAAAAAATATACAGGCTGCTAATCCAAAAGCTATTGTCATCGATGCAGCTTCACCAATTTTCATAGAAAATTGGCAGGAAATTAAAGGTAAAAGAGTATTAGTTGTAGAAGATGGCCCAACACTTACTCATGGAGAAATGACTTATGGTGCAGGTGTTGTTGCTGCTCAAAAATTTGGTGCTGCTTCACTTGTTGATCCAAGACCATGGGTTGTTGGAAAAATAGAAGAGACATACAAAAAATACCCATATATTGGAACACTTCTTCCAGCTATGGGTTATTCCGAAGCTCAGATTAAAGATTTAGAAACTACAATTAATAAAGTTGACTGTGATGCTGTAATAATTGCTACTCCAATTGATTTAACAAGAATAGTTAAAATCAAAAAACCTGCATTTAGAGTTATTTACGAGCTTCAAGAGATTGGTAAACCAGATTTAACAGATGTTTTAACTGATTTTGTAAAAAAAATGAAATAACAAAGATTAATTGAGTAAAAAATTAATTTAATAAAGGGGCTATCTCTAAATTTAAGAGGTAGCTCTTTTTTTTTTTTAAAAATTTTAAATTTACTATCTGAAAATTAAAAAAACTAAGGGAATAGTATCCTTTTTAATTCATAGCAATTTAAAAATCTATCTTTTACAATATCGTATATTTCCAAATGAAGATGTTTTCCATGTCCAATTTTTCTTGCATTTATGCCAGTATTCCCGCCAGAGCCTATTAATTCTCCCGCTTTAATTATTTGACCTTTTTTAACATTAACTTTATAAAGATGAAAATATAAAATAAATCTTTTACCTATTGGGTCAAAAACAATTACACCATTTCCACTTTTAGGAGATAATCCGCCTCCTTTATATGATTCAAATGATGTACTTCCCACCCATCCATCTTCAGCAGCTACTACTACTCCTGAGGTAAAAGAATATATATTTGGTCCAATTTCTTCTTTATTTATTTTTTTTACCTTTTTAAAAAATATATCTATAGCATTCTGATGGTTATATTTTAATTCTTTTGTTTTTGGAATAAAATAATCTTTTTGTATCATTATTTTAGATATTAATCTATAGTTTATATTTTTTTCTTTGAATTTATCAAAATAATATAAAAGTAATTCTATAATATCAGATTTTAACCGGTAATATTCCTTTCTTAAATAGATAAAATTTTGGTAAAAAATAGAATATAAATCATTTCCATATGATTTAGATATAACAGATTTTGCAAAAGAATCTGAATATAAAAAGGATAGGACAATCTGAAAAGATGGTATTATATTATTAAAAATTTCTTCTTTTTCTATCAGATTTTCTTCTATTAAAATGTTTAAATTATCAAAAAGCTTTTCTTTTTGAATTTCATCTAGGTTGGAAAATTCAATAGGATTTAATTTTGAAAGCAAAAAACTTTTATCTTTTATTTTACTATTAAAACTATAAATAGATTTATCTTCTTCAAAAATAGATCTAGGATTATTTGGAGAAAAAATATAAGCAGTGCATTTTTTATTTTCTATAATATTACTTATATCTGTTATTTCGCTTCCTGCCCCTTTATTATAAATATTACTCAAAACAAAGAAAACCAACAAAGAAGATATTAAACAGATAATAATTATCGATAAAATGATATATAGATTATTAATGCTACTACTCTTCAATTTTTTGTATTCCTTTTTCTTCTATCTCTAAATTATTTGTATCTGGCAAAGCTTCATAATTATTACCTTTTAATAGATTATCCTTTGTTTGATTTGTTTCATTGTTGTCAATTTCACTTTCTTTAACAATAAATTTATCCGTCATTTTAACCAATTCCGCAACATCCAACTTTGTTAAGTTAGCTATTTTAGTAACATTTGAAACAGCTTTGTTTATTTCAGAAACCGCAGAAAAAATTTCCTCATTCCCATTTTTTACATTATAAGATATCTGATTTAATTTTTTTATGGCAGTCAGTATCTCATTATTTCCAGCTTTCATTTCGGCTGAACTATTTTTTACAGAAGATGTTATCTGATTCATTTTTCTTAAGGCTTCGAGAATTTGTTTGCTTCCTTCTTTTTGCTCATTCATAGAAAGTTTAATATCTTCAGCCATTTTATTTACAGAGGCGATTTTTTCTAAGATAGTATTAAATACTTCGGATGTCTCTTTTGACGCACTTGCTACCTTATCTATTGCAGATTTTATCTGATTTAAGTTCTGGGTAATGGATTTAGATTGAGAAGCTGTTTGTTCTGAAAGTTTTCTTATTTCATCAGCAACTACTGCAAAACCTTTACCAAATTCTCCAGCATGTGCAGCTTCAATAGCAGCATTCATTGCTAAAAGGTTAGTTTTATCGGCTATTGACATTATTAAAGAAGTTGTTGAAATAAGGTTTTCTGACATTTTTGAGATTTCTTTAATTGTGATAAAAACATCATCCAATCTTTTTTTTCCATCTTTAGAAATCTGTAAAAGTTCTTCTGTGTTTTTCCCAGTATTTTCAGCATTTGATGCGACTGAAGCTATATTTGAAACCATTTCTTCTATTGCCGAAGAAGATTCATTAATATTTGCAGCCTGATCTTCAATTACTTGATTAAGACTATCAATCGATCTTGTTAGTTCTTCTACTGCTGCTGAAGTTTGAGTTACTGAAGTTACCTGATCATTAATCTGATTTCTAGAACTTTCAATATTTTTGTTTATCTCATAAATAGCTGCAGCGGTTTCTTCCATATTACTTGCAAGACTTAAACTTATTTCATTTAATTTATTTGCTTTTGATTTTACATTTCTTATGATTAGATTAAATGATTCAATTAAATTATTCAATTGTTTTGCAATATGACCTATCTCATCTTTAGTACTGACAGGAAAAGAGACTCGTAAATCACCACCACTTAATTTTTTGATAGGTTCGACAAGTTTTATTATATGTCTTATAACTGTAGTATTTGTAAAAACTAGTGCTACAATGATAATAACTAATAATATTGCAGCTAAAAATCCTAAAATATTATTAATATAAGATTTAGAATCTAATAATGCATCTTTTTTCGATTCCATAATTGTAGCATAAATTGGCCAATCATTGAATTTCTTATATGCCATATATTTTCTTTCATTTTTAAATGTATATTCAATAATACCCGTAATCTCGTTAGATTTTAGCATTTTTTGCATAAAATCATAATTTGCTAGTGAGGTAAGTACTAAAGATCTATCTTTATGAAATAGGTTAACTCCATTTTCATCGTTTAATGCGATAGTACCACTTACTCCAAAAATTCTAGAACCAACAAGATTTTCACAGATTCTTGTAAGTGAAAGTTCTGCATATATATAATATATCCCCTCTTGATCAATTTTTATTTTACTCGTAATTGGAAAGATGACAGAATTTGTAATCAAAGATTGAACTGGAATTTTCCATATTTTTTGATCATCTTTTGATTCAACAAAATTTGCAAATATAGGAATATCTTTCATCTTAATTTTTTTGGAGTGATTTGAGGCTATTAAATCAAATGAAGGAGAAAATATAGTAACACTTTCTAAATAAGAAGATTGAAGAGATTTATTTGTCAAAAACCTTGTAAGTTCTATATAATTTTTAGATAATATTAAATTTGTAATGTTATAGTCATTTAAAATATTCATTATATTTTTAGATTCAATATCCAAAATTTTTTCTATAAAATCTGCAGTTAGATTAGCAATATTTTGAAGTTCATTAGCTGTATTTTTTAATTCTTTATTTGATATAATATTACTTATTATTATTCCCATAAGTGAAAAAATAAATATTAAAATAAAAGCAACCCCTAAAGTTAACTTAATAGCCAAAGAACGATATTCTTTTCTCTTTTTCATTTAATTTCTCCACAATTCATTATGAATAATCTGCTATATCTAAATTTGAAATTTGTATTTTAACCTTCTCTTGTTTTATTTATAAAATATATTACTTTTTTTTCAACTTCAATAACAATATCGAAAATTAAAAATGAATATTTAAAATATTTGCAAAAATATTTGCTATGACAAATTTTTAATGAAGGAGTTTTAAATGGATGAATACCAGATTCAAAAACTATCTTTTTTAAGCAGATTTAGTAAAATAGATGGGAACCTTGAAAAAGATTTCGAATCAATACTTGGTTTTGTTAATAAAATTTCAGAATTTAATATAGAAACTTATCAGCTTGAAAAATTTAAAGATGAAAGAAAAATATTATCAAATAATTTAAGAGAAGATGAGATTAAAAACTTACAGGATAATAAAGATATAGTTAAAAATTTTTCAAATAAAGAAGATCAATTCTGCATTGTTCCATTGATTATTGAGAAAGAAAAATCTTAATATTGTCTTTTTATTTTAATAATGAAAATCTTAAAAAAATAAAAAAGTTAAAAACAAGGGTATGTTAAAAAGAGGGTTATTATGATTAAAATAGAACCATTAAGAAAATCATTTCTTTTATCTGAAAATAAAAAACAATTATTTGAAGAATATATTGAGAAGCTAAAAAACAATGATTTATATTTTGCATTTTTAGAGCAAAATGAATCTTTAATTAAAAAAGATTTCAAATTTGATAATGATGAAGTAACTAAAGATAATAATCTTAATAATTCCATTAAAATATTAGATAATATGCCTATAATGATAAAAGATAATATTGCTGTAAAAGGATTAAAAAACAGATGCTCTTCTCGTATTTTATCTGATTATATTGCAACATATGATTCTGATGTGGTAAGACTTTTGAAAGAAAATGGTGCTAATATTATAGCAAAGACAAATATGGATGAGTTTGCCATGGGAAGTACGACTGAAAACTCATCTTTTGGACCAACCAAAAACCCTCTTAATATAGAATATATACCAGGAGGATCCTCAGGTGGAAGTGCTGCTTCAGTTAGTGGAGAAATGGTACCAATTGCATTAGGATCTGATACGGGAGGTTCTGTAAGGCAACCTGCAAGTCTATGTGGGATATATGGTTTAAAACCAACATGGGGAGCTGTGTCAAGATGGGGACTTGTCGCTTTTGCCTCTTCTTTAGATGTTATTGGAATACTTGCTTCTAATTTTATCGATCTATTGTTTGTTTTTGATATAATAGCATCAAAAACTCAAAATGATATGACATCAATAGATATTGAAAGAACAGATTTTTTTAATCAGCTAAAAGATATCTTTTGCAATTCTGATGAACTTAAAATAAAAAAGGAAAAAATTAAAAATAAAATTTCAAATGAAAAATATAAATCTCAGAAAATTGCTATAATAAAAGGAATTGAAAAATTTATTACATGTGAAGATACTAAAAAGATCTATTTTGATGAAATAGAAAGATTGAAAAAAGAAGGAAATGAAATTTTTGAAATTGATTTTCCTGTACCAATAGATTTACCACTTTCAATATATTATATAATAGCTCCTGCTGAGGCTTCCTCCAATCTTGCAAGATATGATGGAATTAGATTTGGAAAAAAAGTTGTTGAGAAAAAAGAATTAAATAAAGCAGATCTTTTTGATTCTGTTGCAAATCTAAGATATGAAAATTTTGGAAAGGAAGTACTTAGAAGAATAACAATTGGAAATTTTGTCCTGTCTTCGGGTTATCAGGATAAATATTATTCTAAAGCACAGAAAATAAGAAAATATTTAATAAACAAGTTTACTGAACTTTTTGAAGATATAGATTTAATTATGACTCCGACTACCCCTTCTTACCTTAAAAAAATTGGTGAAAAGATTAAACCTATAGATGAATATGCAGCAGATATATTTACTGTAACTGCAAATATTATTGGTGCACCAGCAATATCAATCCCTTGTGGTTATAATAGTAAAAATGGGGTAGGAATAGGCATGCATTATATGGCAAAACCAGAAAATGATTTTCAATTGTTGACTTCAATTATTGGTTTATATAAAAATAAGATTATGACTAACTTATAAATTATAGATTTTAAAATTATAGATTAGAAATTCTGAAAATTATAAATTAAAAATATTAAATTATTAGAAAATTATAAAATTATAAATTAGAAAATTGTAAATTATTAGAAAATTTAAATTAGAAAAATTTAATTTTTAGATAACAAAAGTAATTTTCTATAATTTTACTGGACAATTAAATTTCGATATTTATTTAAGATAAAATTAAATATAACAAAAAAATAATAATATAAAAAAATTAAATAGAGAAGTTAGATGAAAGATGGTATAAGAATAATTGGAGGAAGGTTTAAGGGAAGGAAAATTTCTGTACCTCCAACAGATTTAAGACCGACAATAAGTATGGTTAAAGAAGCTGTCTTTGATATAATAGATGATAAAATAAAAGGAGCAATTGTACTAGATCTTTTTGCGGGTAGCGGAAATTATGGGATTGAGGCATTTTCAAGAGGAGCGAAGCAGGTCGATTTTGTCGATAGGAATGGTAAATCTTGCAAGACTATTAAAGAAAATTTAAAAGAGCTTGGATTAAAGGCAAATGTTTTTTCACTTGATTTTAGAAACTTCTTAAAAAGATGGAATTGCTCTTATGATTTTATTTTCGCATCTCCACCATATTTTTTAGGTTTTGAGGATGAAATATTAAATTGCATTTTTAAGTATCAGAGACTTAAAGAAGATGGGATATTGTTTCTTCAAATATTTAAAAAAATTGATCCAGATCTATCTAATTTTATTATTTTAGATGAAAGAAGATATGGAATAACAAAGTTATATATTCTTAAAAACAAAGTTAATAAGGAAGATAGTTGAGAAAAGTTAAACTTGCCAAATTATCATCAAATGAAGAAGTAATTGAAACGATACATTCTTTTATAGATGCACTATATCTTGAATTATCATTGGATCCTAAACCTGGTCTCATAACTCCAATTAGTCAGAACAGACATAAAGATATGGACTATTTCATAATGTTTGAAACTATTCCTTTGATTCGAAAATATCTTTATGGAGTAATGAATATATGCGATGAAATCTTTTATTATCAGACTGAAGAAACTGTTGAATTTTCAGAAAAAAAGATATCACAAGATTTTCTACTAAAATATTTTTTTAACAACTTAAAGGATGAAATAGAAAGAATTTTGCACTTTGGTCTTATAGTTGAAAAACAGATGTTTACAAAAACAAAAGGAATTAATACATATAAGGGTATAATTTTTACATATACAGTTTTATTTATTTCAATGTATATTTTTCTAGAAATATATGAATATAGAATACTTGAAGATAGTGAAAATGGATACAATTTAAGAAGATATTCATTTATAAAAATTTATTCATATATAGTTCAAAAGGTAGGAGAAATTTTGGTTGATTATAAGATAAAGGTAAACAATTTACCAAAGTCAACTTATGGAGCAATTACTTATGAGAAATATAAATATAGAGGGGTAGTTGATGAGGCAAAAAAGGGCTATCCAATAATATTTAAAGCAATGAATTATTTTTTAAACTTAAAGAATAAAGCCAATATTGAGAGTTTTATTTATAATCCCGAGCTTTTTACAGAAAAAAAAGTAATATTATTAAAGGTTTTTTTATTTATCTGTTCTTCTCTTAAAGATACAAATATTTTAGGTAAAAAAGGGGAGGAAACTTTATTAGAATATCAAAAATTATGTTCAGATGCAATGAAAAGGAAAAATCATGAAAATTTTTTTCTATCTCTTAAACAAATTAATGAATTTTGCTTAAAAAATGATATATCATCTGGAGGAACAGCCGATCTTTTTAGCAGTGTAATTGCTTTATTAAAGATATTTAATCTTTTTTGACTATATTTACATTGGTTTATTTAGATTTTTGATTGGAATTATATCTATTTATTTTCTAAAATTTTGATTAATTTTTAAAAAATATTTATAGTAACATTATAAAGAAATTATTATGAAAAAATATCCTTTTATATTTCAAAAGCTTTTTCCAGAAAAAGATCTATTAAATTATATTTCACAGCATTTTGAATGTATTTATCAGGCTTCAATTATTTTGGAAGACTTAATAATTAGCTATTTTAATAATGATGAAATATCAAGATTTATCGATCAAATTTCCTTTTATGAAAGGAAAGCAGATTCAATAAAAAATGAACTTAGACAAACGATCAGAAATTCTTTCAAAATATCTTTTACAAGGGAAGATATATTGCAATTCATACATATTCAAGATAATATTATGGATAGCATAGAGGATTTTGCAAAACTTCTTTTTTTAAATAGAATCTCATTTAAAATTGATAAACAGATAGAAAATTTGCTGACAGATTTATCAGATCTTGTTATTAATTCTATCAAAAACTATAAACAACTTATTGATAATTTTATTAAGGGATATAATTTTGGATTTGCAAAACCAATATTTGAACTTCAACAAAAAAATATAGAAGAATTGGATGATCTTGAGCATAAAATAGATGCCATATCTTTAGATTTAGGGAAAATAGCCTTTTCATATAAAGACAAATATAATCCTGTAGATATTATTCACTTTAATAATCTTGTGATACTATTATCTAAAATACCAAATTCAATATCTCGATTGACTGATAAAATATTGGATTTTATGCATCATTAGACCTATGAATAACAATGAAAATAATTATTATTAACTATCTTAAAATTTTATTTAATAATACTTAATAAATAATATAATTTTTGGATTATTTTATGGCAGTTTATTTGATTTTAATTCCATTTTTTCTAACTATCATGATATGCATATTAAATGGTGCTAATGATGGAACCTATCTATTACTGCCATTATTTTCAAATGAAAGTTTTTTTAATAAATATGGAAAAGGCAAGCTTTTTCTTATACTTACTTTTATTGGTGAAATTATTGGAGCAACTTTTTTAGGTGAAATTGTGCTTAAAAAAATTCAATATGGTTTTATATACTTATATAATCCAGGTCTTTTACAGATAGTAATTATTTCATCAGTAATTCTTTTTGTGACTTTATTTATTTATTTGATATCATCTTTTTTACCTTTTCCTGTTTCTTTAAGCCATACAATGATTGGAGGTCTAATAGGAACAGGATTGTTTTTCAAATATAATATAATCATTAAAAATTTAATTTCGACAATTGTTGTCTGGACAATTACTCCTTTAGTAGCCTTATTGATAGGATTAATTGTTTATAAAATTGTATTTACCTTTTCAATAAAAAATTTCAAATCAATAAGAAAAATTAAAAACTCAGTTCTGTTATATTTAATAGCTTTTAATTTGTTGTTTTTATTGATTTTTTTCAAAAAATCCAGGATTGGCTTTATTGTTATATTAATTTTTTACTCAATATTAACATCATTTTTTTTACTTAAATTATTTTTTGATAATAACAACAGCAAACTAATTACATCAGTGTTAAAAAAGAGACTTAAAGAAGATAAAAATATATTTTTAGACAAAAGTCTTAAAAAAGATGCTTTTTTAGACAGAAGTCTCAAAGAAAAAGAAAAAGGAAAAGATGAAAATATATTAAAAGATGAGTATGATAATGTTGAAAAGATATTTACAGATCTATCCTTATTGATTTTGCCTGATGTTTTCATTGCTCATGGCGCCAACGATGTAGCAAATTGCTCAGCTTTATTTTCTCTGGTGTTATTTTCTCTTTTTAAAAATAGAATTCCAATAAATTATAATCTATATATTCTTTTTATATTTAGTATTATTTTATCTTCATCAATTATTTTTTTATCGACAAAAAAAGCAAAAAAACTTTCATGTAATATTTTTACAATTGAATCATCTAAAATTTTTGTATCTTATTATTCTCTTGCAATCTCTACAATCCTATTTTCTTTCTTAGGATATAGGGTATCCTCGATCTATACTCTAACAGGCTCATACATAGGAATTGGATATGCTAAAGGTTTTTCCATCTTTAATTCAAGACTTCTTTTTACACTTTTAGTATCATGGATTTTGACTTTCGGTTTATCTGTTTTATTGACTTATTCATTTTATTTTTTTATAAAATATATAGGTATTATCTTATGAATGAACAAATTTTAAATAAAAGTCTTATCAATAAAATTAATGAATTAAAGAAAAAAGAAAATAGAGATCTTACGGGATTATCTTTTGCTGAAGGCAAAAATGTTTTGACAACATGTATCGAAAAAAAAATTCCAATTGAATATATTATTATAGATAAAAACAAGAAAGATCTTTTTAATGAATTAATAAAGAATATTGATAAATCAAAAATCTATTGGACTGATGAACAAAATCTTTTGAGGGTTTCCACGACAAAAACATCATATTTTTGTATAACTGTATTTAAAATTCCCAATATTATAGAAATTATTGATGAAAATACAATTAATCATGACATTTGTAATTTAATTATTGATGAACTTTTCGAATACTTAGAACATGAAAAATTTATTTGTGGATTTCTACAAATTTCAGATCCTGGTAATCTTGGAACGATAATAAGAACTTCGATTGGATTTAATCAAAATAAAATTATATTATTTGAACCTAACTGTGATCCATTTTCACCAAAAGTTATAAGAAGTTCAAGTGGGGCAATTTTTAATATGGAAAAAATAATAAGTGTAAAAAAGGATTTAGAAGAAAAATTTTTAAGTAAAATAAAAGAAAAAACAGGGTATATTAACTTAAAATTAGCTTTTGCTGAAAGCAGCATAATGCAAAATAATAAAAATGAATATATTAATCTTTCTGAAAATAAGAAAATCAGACTTCCTATATTTTTATTATTTGGAAATGAGGGAAAAGGTATTTCTGAAAAATTGAGAAAATTAAAAGATTTATCAATATCGATTCCTCAATCCGATCTTATTGAAAGTTATAACCTTTCTATATCTCATGCTATATTAACATATTCATTGTATCTTGAAAAATTAAATAGATGATTTTGTAAATTTTAGTACTTGAATTTCCGATATAAAAAATATGGTGGCGGTCAATAGAACAATAATTTTTGTCATCTGTCTTTTCTTTATTATTTTCTATTTTTTCCTTTTACCTTTACCAAAAGTCATAGATAAATATGAATCTTATATGCAAAAAAAGATATTTTTAGATTTTATTAGAAGAGAAAATCGAAAGATAGAGCAGTATATAGTCGAACTTGATAAAAAAAATACTGAAGCACTGAAATATATGGTAAATGAAAAAGCAGATAATGAAGTATATATTAAATTTACTAATGAAAAAGAAGAAATAAAAAAATATAGTTTTCATGGAAAAAACATAATAAATTTAATTTACTATATTTTTGGAATATCTATTTTTTCAATAATAATAATTAATTTAATTTCTCTTGATGAAAAGGTAGCGATTTATTCCAGTAAAAAAAATAAAAGCAAATATTATATAAATCAAAATTAATTTCAAATTACAAATAATCAAAATTTTTAAATATTAAGTGATGATAAATATTTGTTATCTGGAAAATGTTTTGTTGCAAAAGAATATAACTGTTTTGCCTTATCTTTCATTGAATTACGTTGACAGAATTTAATATATTCATAATAGAATCTTGAATTATTATTCTCATGATTTTCAATGTTATTAAAAATTTCAATAGATTTTGGTATATTTCCCATCTGTTCATAAGTCAAAGCTATGCCAAGGTAAGCATAAAAATCATATTCAATATTAATAGCTCTTTCATAAAATGCTAAGGCTTTATCATATTCTTTGAGCATCCTGTATGCATCGCCTATTCGGGTAAGAAAAATTTTATTTTCTGGTTCAATTTGGGCAAGTTGCAACCATATTTCAAGAGCCTTAGAATGCAAGTTCATACCTCTATAACAATCTGCAAGACCAAAAAGGGCAAACACATTTTCTTTTTCTAATGTTGTTGCAAGTTTATAAAATTTTTCAGCTTTTGAATAATCTTTAAGATTTCTGAGAATATTTCCAATGGCTGTTATAAGCCTAATATTCATAGGGTCATTAAACCATGCCAATTTAAAATAAGGTAATGCTTCTGCAAAATGATTTTTATTGTAGTAGACAAAGCCAATACCAATAAGAAGATAGGAATTGTCGGGAAATAAAGACAAACCTTTTTTATAAGCTTCTATAGATTTATTAAAATCAATCTGTTCATAAAGTTCACCTAAAATAGAATATAAAACAGGATTGTCGTTGTTTTTAATTAATTCCTGTTCTACTAAACTGATTGCTTCATTTGTTTTATTT
>DAOOKC010000008.1:0-37321 GCA_035385485.1 Exilispira sp. | reverse complement strand
TATCTGGGTTTATCTTGAAGAAGTCTGGAAAATGATGAAGGAAGCAATTGAAAATGGTATTAGAAATGAAGGTGTTTTACCAGGTGCTTTAGGCTTACAAAGAAAAGCTTCTTCATATTTTGTAAAGGCAAATACTTTTACAGGGTTACTAAAAAAACAAACGCTAATTTTCTCATATGCATTAGCTGTTGCTGAAGAAAATGCATCGGGATCAACTATTGTAACTGCACCCACTTGCGGTTCTTCTGGAGTTTTACCTGCAGTTCTATATTTTTTAAAAAAAGAATTAAATTTTACAGATCAAAAAATTTTGAAGGCATTAGCAACAGCGGGGCTTGTTGGTAAACTTGTTCAAACCAATGCAAGCATCTCAGGGGCAGAGGTTGGTTGTCAGGGAGAGGTTGGTGCTGCATGTTCTATGGCAGCAGCGGCTGCAGCGCAGCTAATTGGAGCTACTCCAAATCAAATTGAATATGCTGCAGAAATTGGTTTAGAGCACCATCTTGGTTTAACATGTGATCCTTTGGGTGGTTATGTTCAGATTCCTTGTATTGAAAGAAATGCTTTTGCTGCTTCAAGGGCTTATGATGCTGCGGTTTATGCAATACTATCTGATGGAAACCATAAAATATCTTTTGATTCAATTGTAGATACGATGAAAAGAACGGGAAATGATCTACCTCATATATATAAAGAAACTTCTCTTGGTGGTATAGCAACCATAAATGAAGTATAATAAAGAAATTTAATTTTAAAACAAGAAAATTTGGCTTAAAATATTTTTTGACTTAAAATATTTTTAAAATTAAAAAATATTTTTTAAATTTAGATAAAAAAAATTGACTTTTTGAAATAATGTTTTATTTAATTTTTGTTTGGAATAAATAAGGGGTTTTATGAGTTGAAAAAGAACATAACTTTTATCAAAAAAGTCTTCTTTCAGCTTATTCTGAGCTTATGGACCTATCAATGGTTCCTTATTATTTTAAAGCTCAAGCTGATTAAGTATCACTATTCTTTCAGTATGTAAATCACATTATTTTTCTTAAATAATTTTTTCTTATATTATATAATAATTAAATAAATGAAATAAAAAGCCCTATGATCTTTTATTATATATGAAAAATAGGGCTAAATTAAGAAAGGAGGTTAAAATGCAAGCTCTTGGAAGACATATTTTAGTTGAAATGTATGAATGCAATCCATCATTATTAAATGATGTTCAACATATAGAAAAAAGTATGATAGAAGGTACAAGAAAAGCAAATGCTACAATAATTCAATCTTCTTTTCACAAATTTTCCCCTCATGGTGTTTCGGGTGTTATTGTCATCGCCGAATCTCATGTGGCAATCCATACCTGGCCAGAATATAATTATGCAGCTGTCGATATCTTTACATGTGGAGAAACCATTGATCCCTGGGTTATATTCGATTATTTAAAAGAAAAATTTCAATGTACATGGGCATCCCGACTCGAGCTTAAAAGAGGACAGATAGAATTACCTGTTGGTGTAGAATTAAAACATAAACCTGAAAATATTTAAATTAGTGGGGGAGTTTTGAAAAGATACTATCAATTTTCAGATATAAATAAATATGATGGAAATTTTTATGATATAATCGAAGAGCTTTATTATAAAGAGTCCAGATTTCAAAAGATATCTGTTTTAAAAAGTTACTCACATGGACTTATTCTTACTTTAGATGATATTGTTCAATTTACAGAAAAGGATGAATTTTTTTATCATGAGATGATGAGCCATCCTGTTATGTGCATTCATCCCGAACCAAAAGATATTTTAATTGTTGGTGGAGGAGACCTTGCAATATTATCACATATTTTAAAATATGAAAATATTAAATCTGCAACCTTATGTGAAATAGATGAAGAAGTAGTTGAGATGACTAAAAGGTTTTTCCCTGATTTTGCTAAAAGTTTAAAAGATAATAGGGCTAAGATCATTATTGATGATGGGTTCAAATTTTTAGCAAATCAAAAAAATAAATATGATATTGTGATAGTTGATTCAACAGATCCAGAAACAATTGCCAATGACTTATTTGTAACAGACTTTTATGAATCAGCATTTAATTCATTAAAAGATGATGGTATCTTTATTGCCCAGTCAGAATCTCCCCTTTTAAGCTGTTATAAGAGTATTAGAAAATCAATTTATAAAAACTTAAAATCTCTTTTTAATTTTGTAAATTTTATATATTATCCAATGCCATGTTATCCAACAGGTTATTTTAGTTCTGTTATTGCAAGTAAAAAGTATAATCCAGATGAAGTAACAAAGGATGATATTAATAAAAAGATAAAAGATTTTAAATTGAAATATTTTAATGAAGATATTTATTTTTCCTCACTTACCATTCCAAATTTTGAAAAGGAAATAACTAATATAAATGATTATAACTAAAGATAATTAAATTAGAAAGTTTAATAAAAATATTTGCTAAAAAATATTAGATAAAATCAAAATAATTAAAAGCTGGAAAATCATATTTAAAATCTGAAATTGTTTTATGAATTATTTCTTCAACTTCAAAAGAAAGCTGCTGGTATTGTTCAAATTCTTCTTCAAGATTTAATAATAAATTATTTAATTCTTCAGTTAGTACTGTTTTATATTTACGTAGTATTTTTAAGCAAAAAAGTGGTTCAATATTAGATAAAGCTGAGCAAAAATTTGTTGAAAAAATTATGTCATTATTTGAAAAAAGTGACAATATAATATTTATAAGTTGTTTTTTGTAATTTATTAAATATTCAATATCAAATATATTTATAAGTTTTGCAAGATCTTTGCATCTTAAAGATAATATTTTTAATATTTCTTTGGTATTTTCTACTGGTTTTGTTGCAATTGAATTAATATTTTCAAGGTAACTATTATAACAAGATGTAAAAGATATTAATAAAATATCCAGAGCAAAATCTGATTTTGTATTTTCTATAAAATTTGTTAATCTAAAAAAATCATAATCACTTAAATCAGATGTTTTTTGAGCTAAATCTTTGTATATTAAATTAGGAAGAATATCTTGCATTATCCCACCTTTTTTTTATCTTAAGGTATTTAATTATTTTAAGTAAATCGGTATCAGAATATCTTTTATATATTTCTTCATTAAATGCATTAAGAGCTTCATTCATTTTACCAAGTTGAAAATAAATTATTCCTTTCATCTTATTTACTGCAAATTTTGTATCATCAATTTTAGTATAAATATTGAAGGCTTCATCAAGTAAACCAAGGCAATGGTATAATCTTGCAAGAAGAAAAAGTTCTTCTTCTGTATTCGACTGATTTTTAAGAAAAGAGATTGCTTTGTCATATTGCTTTGTTTCAATGAGATTATAAAGAAAAAGAGATCTTTCTTTTGCATTATTTGTTTTTATTTTATTTTTTGTAAAATAACTATGAGCTTCAAGTATTTCTCCTTTTCTCAGAAGATAATAAATATATAGTTTTTTAAGTAAAATATTATTTTTATTTATTGTAAATAGAAAATTAAATAAATTTTCAGCTTCTTCATGAAGTCCTTTTTCAATAGCACATTGTAGGTAAAAGATTTCTTTTAAAAATGATAATCTATTTATACCATTGATTTCAACAAGAAGGCTAAATGCTTTGTCAAAATCATTATGTTTAATAAAATAATAAGTTTGCATGAGATTTGAATAATATTGATCGTCAATTTCAAAATATGAATTAACTTCTAAATCTTCTTTTATTCCATAAAGAATTGATAAAAGGTAAAACTCATCAAAAACTTCATTATTTATGAAATTTTCAATATATAAAATTGCCTTATTTTTCTCTTCAAAATATAGTGAATGATAGAATTTAAAAAAAAGCATGAGAGAGTCCATTTTTGAAATTGTTTTAGGGACTTTATTTTGATTTGTTATTATATCAGGGTGATTTTTAAAAATTTTCCAAAATTTTATTAATTCTTGATTTGATTTTAAAGAAGGAGTAATATCAATTAAAAAATAAAAGATTTCTTCTTTTTCAGTGCATATTTCTTTTAAAATTTTTTGAGACATAAGTTAGCCCTGATAATTATTTTTCTTGATCTTTTTTAAATTTTTCAGACCATGTTTGAATAGTTTTTTTTATTTTTTCTAACTCAACTCTTTTATTTTCAGCTATATACATTCTTGCGAGTGCTCTTAGAAAATCCAATGCTTTTTTTGCATCATCTTTATTATGACCCGAGATTTCATATCTTTCCCTGTATTCTTTTGCTGATTGAATAAGTCTTTGTTCGACAATTTCTCTTAACTTTCTTCTTTCATTAAAACCTTCTTCTCTTGGGTCATTTTTCGATCTTAATGCTATATAATCAAGTAAATTCTTGGCAACAACAGTAGCTCTTGCTCTAATATCAACGAATGTTGGTATCCATTTAGAATTCTCACCATAACCTTTTTCTATTCTATCAATTAAATAAAAAGCTCTTTGTATAAATTCTAGTCTTTGAGCATCTTTATATAAAGCAAATGTTTTTTGTTTTTTAACAACTTCAGAAAGTTCAAGATCTATTATGTTTGAAGTCAAGGATTCTATTCTGATAAATATTTCCATAATCTTTTTTCTTGCTTCATCAAGACTATTTTCATGTTTTAAACCAATTATTTTCATATGAGTATCATGAATTTTCAAATAAAGTTCAATGATATCTAAGAGTTTTTCGCATATTGTAAATTGAATATAAGGAATCTCAAATTCTTCTTTTTCGGGAATTGATGCTTCAATCTTTTTGATTTCTTCTAGTATTTGATTTATCTGGCCTTGAATGATAGCCGATTCATTTGCAAATTTATCTCTTTGTTCTTTTGTAATTGGCATTAGATTCCCCTTATCTAAAAATAAAAAAATCATATCATATTTCGATTATCGGAAATATATATAAGATATTATATTTATCTAACAACTTTTATATTTATTATTTTTTCTTGCAAATAATAAAATTGAATTTATAACATTAAAAAAAGGATTAATCGTGAAAAAATCAAAATTTAAAATTATTACCGGTATTTCATACTTTATTTTGATTCTTTTTGTTTTTAATTTCCTTTCTATTAATTCTTATTCGCAAATAAAGACTTTTACAACATTAAATTTAAATGAAAATGAAAAAGTTGTTGATATTTATACTGATTCTCTTCAGACAAATTATGCAGTTGTTATTTCAATTGTAACTGAAGGGATGGTATCTTCCGTAACTGAGTATTATATTCTTACAATGCAAGGCAAGTTGGGTCCTTTTGAATTTGTTAAAGAAGTAGCTTTTTTTGATAAAGGGAAACAATTACTTATTTCAGTAAAAAAGAATGGTTCTTATTATATTTATAAAAATAATATTGAAACTGGTCCTTATGAAAATGTTGGTAGATTTAATGTAATATATTCTACAACAAATTATGCATACTGGGTAAAGGAAGCAGATAAATATTATGTTGTTTATATGGATAAAAAATTAGGACCATATGGAGAGATTTCTTCATTTGCAGTTAGTCAGAAAACAAATAAAATTGCATGGAGAGTAAAAACTGATAAATTTGATCTTTTTGTAAATGGTACTTCGGTTATTAAATCTGAATTAGTTGTTATATGTGGTTTTTATTCTGATAAAGAAATATTATCTTATATTTATGGTTCTTCTGGTTCATATTATATGGTTGTTGGTTCTACTTCTTATGGTCCATATGAAAATATTGGACTTGATCTTGCAGTAAAAGATGAAAATCTTGCTATTTTCTTTGCAAAAATTAGTGGCAGCTGGTATTTAATTGCAGGGAAAGAAAAAGCTGGTCCTTTTGATTCTACTGGATTTGTTGCTTTATCTCCTGATGGAAAGAAGATTGCATATGCAGCGTATAAAGAGTCTACAGGATGGGGGATATACCTGGGTGCAAAACTTATTAAATATGTTGATAAACCATATTTTTCATATCTGGATTTTATCAAAGTCGACTCTACAAATTATGATATAATATACCTTGTAGGAGATTATTTAGATGAGACTTACAATTGGGGAGTTTACATTGGTAATAATGATGATCCATTGTTTGAATATCAATCAGACTCTGATTCTCCTTATATCGGAAGTTTAAATATAAATTATTATGGAGTTGATTTTAAGATCAATTCCGAAGGTTCTTTAGGATTTTTAATTTATCAGGATGGTAGTTATAATATTGGAATTTATTCAATGTCAAATAATACATTTGGTATATTTGGACCTGGTGATGATTATGACACAACATATATTCTGGATATTGCAAATAATATAATATTCTTTGTTTCCAATGGTGATTTTTTCGTAGGTGTACCATCTGATACTGGAGTATCTATAAATCCAGGTTATTTGACATGTGGCAGGATAGTATATGATTTTAATGGTAAGGCGATTGGTGTGGTATATTTTGATTCAAAAAATAATGCAATCTGTTTTACTTCTTTAGAAAATGTTGTCGATGCTATTAGTTCTATATTTATTTAGTTTATTTATCTGGTAAATTTTTCTATAGTTTAGAAGTTGAAAATATATAAAAAAACAAAAATTTTTATATATTGAAAATAATATAAAAAAGATTAAAAATTTTATAATTCCAAATTACTAGAAATCTATATTATTAGAAAAAGAATAAAATAAATTTATAAAATAGGCAATATAAGATATTAATTTCAAAAATGAAATTTAAATATGAGGTGGAAACAAGATTTAGTTTTGACTGTAAAGAAAAGATATTTGATCTATTTCCACCTTTTAAGAACTTATATTTTTCTAAAATTAAATGGAATACTTATATCTTAAATGAAAAGCTTTTTTTATCTGATAGACAGTTAAGATTTTCAAATGTTATCTTAAATAATAAAAACTATATTTATCTTGGTTATAAAGATAAAGATATAGGACATTTTTGTAATATTAGATCTGAAATAGATGAACAGATAACTGATTTTGATATTTTTTGTAAAGAAAGTATAATTTTAAACCAGATATTAAAAAAGAAAAATAAAAAAAACAACAAAAAGATTAATTTTAATTTAAATTCGATAGATAAAATTGATTCAAATTTTTTAGATAGAATTTCATTAATTTATGATATTGAAAAATTTCTTTATTTTGAGGGGGAAAGTGAAGTAGGTTCGATAGAATTAAATAAAATTTTGGATAAAGAAAAAATATTTCAAGTATTAATGGATAATAAATTAACTGATAATAATCTTTTTGATAATAATATTGTTGATAGTAAAAAAATTAAAAAAAGAATAGATGAAAGTTATAGATTAATAAATTTAAATACTGATGAATTAAAATTAAACTTAAAAATAATGTATTGTTCATATATATATTACCCACTTCTTTTAGAAATTGAATTAATTTCAAAAGAAAAAAAATTAGCTTTTCTTTATGAAAAAATTATAAAAAATATTGTAGAATATTACGATTTAAGCAATTTTATGATCAAAAAAGAACCACCTGTTCTTTTATTTGAGAAAAATAAAAAAATATATTTTTAATCATATATTTTTTTCATCATATATCTTTGATAAATAATCTATAAAAGAATCAATATCACTTTCTTTTGTATCAAAACTTGTCATAAGTCTAATTATATTTTCCTGCTCATCCCAGATATAGAAAAAATACTTTTCTAAAAGTTTTTCTATATATTTACGATCTATTTTAATAAAAATACCATTTGCTTCAACAGGATAAGCAAACTTTATATTTTTAAATTTATTCAGTTTTTTAGCAAAAATTTGAGCCATTTTATTTGCATTTTTGGCATTTTTTTCCCAAAGATTATCTTCAAAATATTCTAAAAACTGGGCTGATAGATATCTCATTTTAGAAGCGAGCTGAAGACCTGTTTTCTGAAGGAACTGAAACCCTTCTGCAATATTTTCATTTGCAAAGATAAGGATTTCACCACACATAAGACCATTTTTGGTTCCTCCTATTGTCCAGATATCTAAACCAACATCTAAAGTTATCTCTTTTAAATCAGAATTAAGAGAAACTGCTGCATTTGCGATTCTTGCACCATCACAATATAAAATCAAATCATTTTCATGGCAAAAGTCAGCTAAATTTTTTAGTTCTTTCTTATTATAAACAGTTCCAACTTCAGTTGAATTAGAAATCGCAACAACTTTTGGTTGACTGTGATGAATATCATTTTTTACAGATAAAAAAGGTTTAATATCATTAATAGTAAGTTTACCATCTTTTGTTTTTACTGGCAAAATCTTGCAACCAACTATATTTTCTGGTGCAGAAGTCTCATCGACATTTATATGAGCAGTCTCAGCGCAAATAACAGATTGATATGGTTTTAATACCTGTTTTAATGCAAGAGTATTTGCTCCAGTTCCGTTAAATGTCAAAAATGGCACGATTGAATCATTAAATCTTTCTTTTAATAAAGTAATCAGTTTTTTAGTGTAAGGATCATCTCCATAGCCAATACAATGGTTTTCATTTGCATCAATTATTGCCTTTAGAACTTGTGGATCGATCCCAGAATTATTGTCACTTGCAAAAGATCTAAAATCATTTTTGATATTTTTCATCTTTCTATTCGCCTTTATTTTTTAATCTTTATTGAATTTTATTTAATTTAATTTGAATTAATTTTATTTTATTTAATAGATGTTCCATATTTATTCATAAATTTATTTGTTTTCTCTATAACAGTAAATATAATTAAGATATGCCTTCCTTTATTTACAATAAATTAGTTTTATGAAAATAAATATTTATGAAAATTAAATTTCACAATATTAAAAAAGAGTTTCATTAATCTAATTATAAAATCTACTGACAAAATTCAATAAAAAGGTGTACAATATTTTTTCATCATATTTTTTTATTATCTTTAACGATTTTTCAACATATTTTTCTAAATCTTTTTTAGTTTCTTCAAGTCCAAAAATTGTTGCAAATGATAATTCATCCTTCTTGTTTTCAATATCTTCAATATCATCAATAAGCTGAAAAGCAAGTCCAAAATTTACGCCTGCTTTGTATAATTCATTATATTGTGCCGCATTTGCATTTATTAAAGCTCCGCTACCTAAAGAAATACCGAAAAAAGAAGCGGTTTTTTTCTCATAAATTTTCAAAAGTTTATCTTTTATATATTTATTTTTAACTTTTTCTACCTGTAAATTTATATCTTCTATCTGACCATCTATAAGAGATATGACGGAAAATTCTGAAAATTTTGCTATTAGATTCAAAATTCCTTTATAATATTTTTTAGATAAATTTATTTCATCAATTTTGCTAAATAATAAAAATGGCAAAATTGCAAGCGCATCCCCAATCAAAATTGCATTTGCTTCACCTGCAACTTTATGTAGTGATTTTTGACCTCTTCTAATATCATCATTATCTAAAGAAGGTAAATCATCATGTATTAAACTAAAAGATTGAAAAAGTTCTATGGCTATTGCTAAATTCTCTTTTATTGGAGAGGGAATTTCAAAAATTTCGCAACTTCGATATGCGAGAAAACTTCTTAATAACTTACCTTTAGAGTCGGGTGTATAGAAAAGATAAGATTTTAATGTGTTAGATATATCTTGATTGAGTATCTGATTTTTAAATAACTTATAATATTTCTCATATATTGCTAAAAAATTATTATAATACTTTGTAAAGTCATTATTAGTATTCATAATATTTGATTTTGACAAACCTCATAAAATGCTAGTAAATAAAAAAAATAAAAATAAAAAAAGAAAGAATAAAAAAAATAAAAATCTAAAAAAAGAATAAAAAAACAAAAAAAGATAATAAATAATAATAAATAATAATAAATAATAAAGAATAAAGAAATAAACAAAAAGTAAATCAATAAAAAAATAAATTAATGAAAAACTAATAATTTATAACTGTTTCAAACTTTCCGTCAAAATCTTTATCCTGTTCTATTTTATAAATATAGTTATCCTGGATATATATAATGATATCTACTTTACCATCAAAGTTGGAATCTATTTCCTGCCTTACCAATTTACCATTTTCAAAATAATAAAAATCATCATATTTTCCATCAAAGTTAGTATCAAACTGCTGAAATTGTGGAATGCTTCCATCATTTGTTATAATATATCTATATTCAGCATCAGGGGTGCCATCATAATTTAAATCCATCATAACTCTTTGTTCAAATCCATTGTATAGCCAAATCCATCTATCAATTTTACCGTCTCCATTTGTATCATATTCTTTATAAGTGGTTTGGGCATATAAGTTATTGGTAAAAAGCAAAACTAATCCAAAAAAAAGTAAAAAAATAATAAGAATTCGAGATTTATTAATAATAAATTCTTTTGCATATTCTTTATCAGACGAAAAAATCTTGATAATCATCTTTTACCTGCCAGAAAATTTATATTAAAAGTTATCGGTTATAATAGAAAAAATAAAATAATCTTTAATTATTCCTATTTTATTAGAAAAAAATATTAATTATTATCAAGTTTTTCTGTCTTTTCTTTTAATTTAGAAAGCTTATATTTCTTAATCATCTGGTCAACAGCATCATTTACAGCTTCAGCCCTATTACTATAATAGCCATTTTGTATCATTTCATCAATCTCTTTTAAAAGAATTTCAGAAACTTCTATAAGCTCTTTTCCCATGCAATACCTCTTCTTATTTCTTACCGAAAATTAATATATTTTATTTTATTCTTAATGTCAAATCGAAAATTATGATAATATATAGCTCATATTTAAAAATTAACCCAAAATTAATAAAATGAAACTTCATATCGAAAATTTATGATAATTGACAAATTACTATTTTACTGATACTTTAGTTAGGAAATAAGATAGCTAATCTGATTATTATCAATATAGGTTATAAAAACAATTCTTTATATAACATTCTGTAGAATGATATTAATTTTATAATTTTAGTTTTGTTTTATAAATTTACAGATAATAACTTAATATGATAGAATTAAGATTAAAGGAAAATATATTGTGAGCAGGAAAAAAAATAAATATATTAATTTGACATTTAAAAAAAGAGGAGAGATATCTATAAAAATATCGGATGATATTGATATTGAGGAGTTTGAATATTCCGTTATCTCTCTTATTGCAATAATAAGAAACAAACTTGAAAATAGCGCAAGTCAATTAGATGATTTATCTCCTTTTTTAAATATTTTAATAAGACTTTTAGATGAGTTTGAATTCCCAAAGAAAAAAAGTATTGATATCTATGATAAAACCGAACTTACTGAACAGCAAAAAAATATGGCAGAATCATTTAAGCAACAGTTTACATTAAAATATAGTGATTTTTTTAAGTAATTTTCAAACACATTATTTAATTTAGAATTCGCTATTTTATAAAATTTTATTGAATTTACTTTTATTTAATAAAATGTCCTTTAATAATAATAAAAAAGAAGCTATTTTTATAATCCCATCTTTTTCAGATTTTTATATAAGTAGAGATCGTTTATATCCAAATAATGCTGTAGCGGTCTGTAAGATTCTTGAAAACCTGAACATCAGTACTAAAATTGTAGATTTTAGATTTGGTTTTCATAAAAAAAGTGATATCCCCAAAAGTATTTCATATTTAAAAGATTTTTATAAAAAGGATTATTCTAATTTTTCTTTATTTAATAAGTATAATTATTTTGGTCTTGTAGACTCTTCATTTCATATTGAATTTTTTGAAGAATATAAGAAAAAATTCGAAGATCCAGATATAATTCTTATCAGTTCAAATTTCACTGCATATAGAGGTGATGCGATTAATGTAATTGAATCTGCTATAAAATATTATCAAAATCGATCTTTTATAATTATTGGCGGTAACGATGTCATTATTAATTCTGCCTGGTATAAATCAAGGATCCAAGATATTGGAAATAAACTTAAATTAAAATTAGATAATATAATTTTGTATAATGATTTTGATCTTGATAGATTTGAAAATATAATAAAAAATTTATATGAGAAAGATGAAGTAAATAAAAAAAATTGTGGTTCATTTCAGAAAAGAGAAATTAGGATTAATGAAAAGATCATAGAATATTATTTTTTAGAAAAGGTATTTTTTTATAATGTTAAAGAAAGTAAGATAAAAGAAATAAATCCAAAGAATTTATATAAAGTCGGTTCAATTCTTTTTTCATATGGTTGTCCATTTAGATGCTCTTATTGTTTTTATTCAATAGAAAAATTTAAAAGATTTTATTATAGAAAAATAGAAGATATATATAAGGATCTTTTGGCATTATATACTGAAGGTTTTGATAAAATCCATATTGAAGATGATAGTTTTACTGCAAATAAAGCTGAGGCAATAAAAATATTAAATGAAATAATAACATTTAAAAATAATTTTTATAAATTTGCCTTTGATTTTCCAAATGGTTTAAATTATCATAAAATTGATAATGAACTTTTAGAATATTTTGAAAAAGCAAATATTTTAAGTATCTCTATTGCACTTGGAAGTTTAGATGAAAAAATATTGACCAAAGAAAATAGACCATCAAAAAATATCGAATTTTCAAATTTTATTAATTTAGTAAAGAATTTTAATATAGATGTTCAAACATATATAATTGCGGGATTTGTCGGGCAAAGTTTTGAAGAAATATTGAATTCTTTATTTTTTTTATTTGAAAATAACTTGAAAATTGGATTTTCTCCATATTATCCTGTAATAAATTCAAAAGACTATCTTAAATATGATTTTGAAAAACAACTATATGAAAAAGGTTTTGATGAAAAATATTTTGCTGCAAGTTCCCTTTTTGGGTTTATAGAATCAATTAATGTTACTGAAAAGGCGACATTATTTAAAATTTATAGGATTTTATCTTTTTTATCTAATGAAAAAAAGATTAATAAAGATTGGATAAGTAAAATATATAATGATTATTTATATTTTATAACTAAAAGTAAATTATGTACATCGGGTAAACTAATAGATATAGATACTCAATTTAACATTAATAATATTAAAAATAATAAATCTTTTGAAATTTTTGTCTTTAATGATGCATTATCAAGTCTTGAAGCATTTATATTTATTTTATTTTTAAAAACTTTAAACATATATATTGTTAATGAGAAAAAGAAAAAAGAAGATTTTGTTTTATTAAAATTTGAAAAATTTCCTTCATCTGGAAAAATAGAGATATTTTATAAAATGATTGAAAAAATTTTTAATAAAAATTAAAATATATGTATTAAATATAATAATTTGTTAAAGAATAAATAAGTTTCAATATTCGAAAAACCATATAATTAATAGTATTTTAAAATCAAAATTTAATTTAAACCAATAATATACACAAAAATTTTGGGTATATATTTAATATCTGTTTTATTTTAAGAGAAATTATAAAAAAAAAATTTATAACAAATATAGGATAATAATATTTTAAAGTAAAAGAGCTTAATAGCTTGAAAATTAAAGTAAAGATAGATGTTTTTAAATTTATAAAATATTATTTTTTAGAAAAAAAATGTAAAAATTTGAAAAAAATATTTAAAATACTCTTGACAAATAGATTTTATAACTTATCAAGTAATTATGGAGCATAAAAAAGCTACAAAAAAAAGGAAGGAGAGATTATGAACAAGGCAGAACTTATTGATGCTATTGCAAAAGATACCAAACTAAAAAAGAAAGACATTGAAATGTTTCTTGGTTCATTTATGAAAACTGTTAAAGAAACAGTTAAAAAAGGTCAGAATGTTCAGTTGATCGGTTTTGGTACATTCTCAAGAGCTGAAAGAGCAGCTAGAGCTGGTAGAAATCCAAGAACTGGTGCTGCTATCAAAATCCCTGCTACAAAATACCCAAAATTCACACCTGGTTCAGATTTCAAAGCTATGGTTAAAGGCAAGTAATTTTTTACTATTTTTTGAATTTTATTGAAGCTGCTTCTACTAATGAAGCAGCTTCTTTTATTCTAGATATCTTTGAACTCCAACAACCACTCCAAGACATCTGAAACTTTCAGGAGATACAATAATATCAGAATAAAGATTATTTTCAGGATGAAGTATAATAACATGTTTGTTATAATCATAAAAAATTCTTTTTAAAGTCACATCACCATCTATTAATGCAACAACAATATCACCATCTTTTGCTATTTCAGTTTTTTTTACTATGACATAATCTTGATCGAAAATTCCAGCTTCTTTCATTGAATCTCCTCTTACCACAAGAGCGTAGTATTCACCATTTGAAAATCTTCTTTTATCTATGACTATTTCACCTTTTATATCTTCTATAGCCTCAATAGGTTTTCCTGCTGCAGTAGTGCCATATATAGGGATTTTTCTCTGGTTTATCTCTAAAATAGCTTTTTCTGTAAGTAGAAGACTTCTTGCAACTCTTTTTTCTTTTAAGATATAACCTTTATTTTCAAGCCTATCTAAAAATTCATGTGCTGTTTTTAAGTTTATTGAAAATGTTTGAGCAATTTCGGTAATTGATGGAGGATATTGGTTAATTTCTATATATTTAGCAATAAAATCAAGAATTTGTTTCTGTCTTTTTGTAATCTCTTGCATAATCTCCTCCATTTAATCTTTCCATAAAACCTGGTAAAAATGGCTCTAATTTGTTAATGATAAATGAAATAGAAGTATTTTTTTCAATTTCAATATCCAGCTTAAAAAAATTGTAATATTTAAGCAAGTTATAGTAATTCTCGTAGGAATTTGGAAAGAGGACCGTTTCTAAAAAGCCCTTTCCATCGAAGAAGGTGGCAAACCCCATAAGTTTTCCATCTTTTGTAACAGCACTTCGATAGATTATAAGCCAACCTATAACTTTGTAATTCTTTTCATCAAGCTTCCAATTCTTTTTATTAAGATTATAGAAATTTTCAGAGTCTTTATATTCATTGAATTCAGCAATTTCAAAATCATTTAGCATTTTTTTTTCAATCATCTTTTGCAAAATGTCAAAAGGGGTGGCATCTGTAAATATTCCAAGATACTTATATCTATAATAGTATAGATTGAAGATATTTTCTGTAAAGTATATTTTTAAATTTTCAAATTCTTTTTCTTTTAAGATTAAATTGTCTATCTTTCTTTCTTTTTCTAAAAATAAGCTTTCACATACTATTTTTGCAAAATGACGGGATTCATAAAATTCTGAAAAATAGCCAATTTGAATTAATTTTAATATTTTCTGTTTTTCAAATTTTGAAAGAAAGATAAATTTTGCAATTATACATTCTTTTTCTTTTTTGAAGTAATCAGAAAAAGCAATTAGTACTTCTTTTTCATTTTCATTCAAGAAAAAGAAGTTTATTAGACCAATTACTATTTTTTTCCCATCGTAATAACTGTGTTTTCTTGCACTTTTAAGTTTACAGATATCTATAGGTATTTTTTCGATTATTGCTAAGATATTATATGCAATAGAAGGATAATATCCTCCAAAGTTATTTAAAATTGCTGCATAAAAGATTTGTGGAAAATGAGCTTTTATATAAGCAAGTTTAACAGATAATACTGCATAAGATGCTGAATGAGCTTTACAAAAAGCATAACCTGCAAATGATTCAATCTGATTCCATACTTTTTCTAAACTTGTTATAGAGTAATTTTGAGAAAGACCACCATTTATAAACTTTTCTTTTAATCTTCTTATCTCTGCTTTACTCCTACTTTTTCCGCTCATTGCTTTTCTAAGTAAATCTGCTTCTGAAAGAGATAGTCTTCCAATTTGGCTTGCTACCTTTAAAACATCTTCCTGGTAAATCATAATACCATATGTTTCGTCTAATACATTCTTTAACTCAGGTATTTCATATTCTGTTTTTTTAAATTTTCTTTTTCTTAAGATATATTCATCTTTCATTCCTGAATCTGAAACTCCTGGTCTTATAACTGAAGATGCAGCAACAAGTTCTAAAAAGTTTTTTACATCAAGATCCTGCAAAAGATTAATCATTGCAGCAGATTCTATATAAAAACAACCGCGACAATCTCCTTTTCTTATCATTTCCCAGGTTTTGGAGTCATTATTTGCCATTTCAAAATTAAGTTTAAAATCTTTATTATATAGGCTTCTGATATTCTCAATAGAATCCTGAAGGACCTGCAATGCTCTTTGTGATAATATATCTATTTTAATTAGCCCTGCATCTTCAATATAGTTTAAATCAAAATGGGAGATAGGAACTCCTTTTTTAGCATATAAAAAAGGAGTTGAGCTAAAAATATCGGGTGATGAAAGGACTATACCTCCTGGATGAACCCCTTTTGCATATGGCTGTCCAAATAACTTAATAGACATTTCGATTATCTTTTGTTCAATTCCAATATTGGAAAGTAAATCATTTATCTTGTTAATATTACCTGTAGAAAAAAATGAAGGAATTAATTTGGAATATTTTGTAATTGACCTTGAATCAATACCATAAAATTTTGCGCTATTTCTGAATGCTCCTCTTAGGTTCATTTTTAAAGTTGTAGAGACCATACAGCAATTTGATGGATATTTTTTAAAAAGATAGATAAAGAGCTTATCTCTTTCTTTCCAAGAAAAATCTATATCAATATCGGGGTATGTTTTTCTTTCTGGATTCAAAAATCTTTCAAAATAAAGGTTAAGAGAAATAGGATCTACTTCGGTTATTTCAAGAAGATAAGACACAAGAGAAGATGCAGCCGAACCTCTACCAACATATTCGATTTTATTTTCTTTCGCATATTTTAATAGATCAAATACAAATAAAAAATAGGAAGAGAATTCTTTTTGAGCTATTATGGAAAGCTCATAATTTAATCGTGTTATATAAGTTTGATTATCTTGAAGATTTTTATCTTTCAATTTCGAAAAGCAAATTTCCTTTAATTTTATATCTGCATCTTTATAAAAAGATGGGAAAATCGGTTTTTTAGGTTTTATTTCAGAAAAAAGAGAATAAAAGTTTTTGGCATTTTCAATTGATTTAATTAATTTTGATTTTGCTTTATTCGAAAGAATATTATAAGGATTTACGCTGCTTTTTAAAAAACTTAAATCTTCACTTAAATTATAGAATTTACAAATAGATGAGAAACTTTCAAAAAATGGTTTTCTTTTATTGAAAATCTGATTTTTTCTTTTTACAATTCGATTAAGTTTTAATGTATATAAAAGATCAATAAAATCATCATCTGTTTGAGATTCAAAAAAGATCTTTGTAAGAAATATTGGATTTGGAAAATCTAATTTTTCAAAAAATTTAATTGTTGAAGAAGATAGAAAAGGTTTTTTAGTGAAAATATCTTCAATTAATCCAAAATATAAATTATCCTTAGGAATCGAAAGATATTTTAATATATTATAGACATTTGTGGTTAAAGAAATAAAAATAATATTATCAAGTTCATTTTTATTTGATAATTTTGATATTGTATCATATACTTCATTAAAACTCTTTTTATTTGTAGATGAACTTATTATTGAATTGAATGAATGATAACCTTCGATTGATCTTAAAAACATTAAAAAGCCACCGTTGGTATATATGTTGTTTCCGATATCAATATTGCCTGATTTATTAATTGTATTATATTCATTTGTTAGTTTTATGTTCTGTTTTAGTCTTGGAGCAATATGAACCCCAACTATTGGGAAGATATTTAATTGTTTTGATAGATTAATAAACTCCCACATTCCATAGATATTGTTTTTATCTGTAATTGTAGCATATTTTTGCCCAATTTTTGAAAAATTTTCCAATAAATTTGAAATACTTAAGTTGCTTTCGAAAAATGAATAATTTGAGTGAACAAAAAGTTGCATGATCTATCCCGCAAGGTGTATTTTTTCATCCCCAAATTTATGGATAAGGTTATTAAAAAGTTCTAATAACCTTTTATCTTCAGAATCAAAATTATCATCAAAAAGCTGTTGATAGGATGTTTGATCGAATTTAAGTACTATTGAATTTATAGCAGATTTTTGTTTTAATTTAAATACAATATCTTCGGAGATTGAGTTAAAGAAAGAAAGTATATCTATATTCTCAAAGAATAACTCAAAATGTTCTATAGATTGATTGGTATACTCTATGGCAACAGAAATCTGTTTGACCTTTGATTTAAGCCAGAAAGTCTTTAAGAAATAAGATTCAAGGTAAAGCCTTTTTTTTATTTGAGACTGAATTTCTATTTTATTATTGGTAGGTAAAGAAAAGCTTATGACTATTTCATGTAAAGAATTTGAGTCTTTAGAGAAAAGTTTTTTAAAAAGATGGGATAGAAAAATATCTAAAGGTTCATGTTTTTTAATAGATTGAAAAGGAAGTAAAAGTGGTTTTAGTCTATTTGCAAGTTTAATTTGAGAAGAAAGCGGCGCTGAGGCAATAAGAAGGTTCAAAAGTTTCTCCTGAAAGGTGGGGGGAAATCTTATTAGATCAGAAAAATATAAGATGCCGCTTTCTTCAAAAAAATTAAGGGGGGATAGGATATTTGAAAATTTAATAAGATCTAGAAATTGTCGGCTATTATAAAAAATAAAGGATAGGTTTTTACTAAAATTTAATTCAATTGCTGGTGGAATATAAAGTGAAAAAGAAAAAGAATCTGAAGTAAAAAAGGAAAACAAGATCCTTTTATCTATTTTTGTAAGGGATCTGAAAAGTGATTCAAGGAAAATAAAGATAGGTTTATAAAGAAGTTGGCAACCTGAAAAATCTGCTATCAAACAAAGCGAATCATAAAGATATTGGTTTATTGTGTAAGAAGGTATATCATAAAGTGCAAAGGCATAAGATTTTAGTTTGTCTAATAATAGATTTTTTAAAAAATCCTTTTCTTCTATAAACTCACTACATGGTAAAAGGAAAAAATTATTAGTTAATTTTTTTACGAAATTTATTGGCATTCCAGGTTTTATTCCAAAAAAGGAGATAGATTTTGAACATGAGTATACATAAAGATTGTTAGTATCATTATTGTTAGATGATTCATAAAATAATATTATATCTTTTCTATTATGTTTTTTTTCTGCTAAAGATAAAGTAAAATAAGGTATATAAATATTAGTAAAAAGTGGGAATATTTTGCCTTTCATATAAAAAGATTTCCTGAAAAGAATATAACCCAAAAAATTATGGGTGTCAATAGAAAAAGTAATAAAAGTTGCAAAAATTTAATGTTGGTATATATGGTCGTTAATGATTATACTATTTGGGTATTTAGAACTTCATATTGAAGAAGCAAAATCATTAAAAGATAAGAGAAGTGTTGTTCGTTCTGTAATTGATTCTTTAAGAAATAAATTTAATGTATCGGTTTCTGAGTGTCTAGTCGATGATTTTCATTTTGCTAAAATCGGTATTTCTGCTATAACAGATAAAAGAGCATCTTCAAATGCAATGAAAGAAAAAATTATCAATTATGTTGAATCTTATTATCCTGGAAGAATTTGTGATTACTTTTTTCAGATGGAAGATATAGAAATTATTTAATTGGAAATATAGTAATTTTTAAATAAATAAAATAGATAAAGAAAATTAATAAATTGGTAGAGGCATATGAAGGTTCCTATTAAAATTGGAAATTATTTAGTTAAAAAATTTATATTTCCCTTTATTATTGTTTCTTTATTAGTTGTTTTTTTATACATAATTCAGGAATTTGTTTTTAATATAAACAAATATATGAAGATGGATCTAAATTCTCTTGTTCACTATTTTCTATACTGGACACCATATATTTATATGCAGATGTTTGGTGTTGCAATGCTTTTTAGCACTATTTATGTAATTTCTTCTTTAAATAGTTCTTCTGAGCTTCTGGCAATTCACACAAATGGAATCTCAACATTTTCTATGTCAGTAATGTTGATTATATTCATCTTTTTTATCAGTGTCATCTTGATTGTTACCCAAGATTCTTTTGTTATAGATAACTTTAAGAAAAAGACTGAAATAGAAAGAAAATTTTTCCCCAAAGAGATAGTAAAAGATAATGTTAATATTACATTAAGAGGGAGTAGAGGAAATATATATTATGTAAATAAATATTTAGATAAGACAAAAGAGTTAATTGATGTAAGAATTATACAATATGATAATCACATCGGAATTAAGACTGAAATAATAGGAAAGTCTGCAAAATATATTAATAAAGGCCGTTGGCTTTTTTATGATGTTTATGAATATCAATATGATTTAAACAATCAAGAAACACTTAAACAGCATTATGTTGAAAAAGAATATAATCTTTTTGATGAACCAGAATTATTTCAAAGATCTGTCTATAATATGGAACTTTTGCATATAAAAGAAGGTTGGCAGACAGTCCAATTAATGAAAAAATATAATTTATATAATTATATTGATGAATTCAACTTTTGGGCAAAATTTGTCTTTCCTATTTCTGGTTTTCTTATATCACTTTTTGGAATAGCGGCAGGAACTTTTTTCAGAAAGAATACTTTAATAATAGGATTAATAAGTTGTATTATAATATATGGATCTTATTATTTTATAATTAATATATTATATGTTTTAGGGAAAAGAGGCATAGGTAATGCTTTTATTTCAGCTCTTATTGGTCCAATAATATTTTTAATACTTGGAATTTATTCTTTAGTTAAAGTAGATAAAATTTATTAATAGAAATAATTAAAAATAAATGAAATTAAGAATAAAAATCGAATATCAATATGGAAATTAAGAGTTCAGAATTAAAATTTACTGTTTTTACAAAAGATAATTTAGTTGAGATAGATTTACCTACAATTTGTGTAGTTGGAAGATCAAATGCCGGTAAATCTTCCTTTTTAAATACAATAGTCGGAAAAAAAAAGTTTGCATATGTTTCTTCAACTCCTGGAAAAACAAGAAGTTTAAATTTTTATCTTATAAATAATCAATTTTTTCTTGTAGATTTCCCAGGCTATGGCTATGGTGCTGTGAGCGATCTTACAAGGAAAGGCTGGAATAATTTAATAGATTCTTTTTTTAAAATTGATAATATAAAAAAATATATCTTTTTCTTAATTGATTGTAGAAGAAAGCTAGATGAAATAGATTTAGAGTTTATTGAATATTTAAGATTTAATAAATTACCAATATTATTTATTTTGACTAAAATAGATAAAATTGCAAAGGCTAAAATCAGTGGTATTAAATCGTATTTTATAGAAAGATTAAATTGTGATAAAAGTTTGGTTATACCATATTCTTCTTTGACAAAATATGGAAAAGATTTAGTAATTAATTATATTGAAAGTGTCGTATTGGCAAATTAATCAAATTTAATAAAAAAATATAAAAAAAACAATAAAATTATGAAAAAATAATCCAAGATATAGGAAAAAAATATGAAAATTAAGCTATTAAGAGATATTAATAAAATAAAATTAAAAAAGATTTTTCTTTTGACTTTTATTTTAATACTAATAAGTCTTTTACTTTCCTGTCAGAATATAGAAGGTATTGAAATAAAAAGGATTAATCTTTTTTCGACAAAATATCTTCCAAATGAAAGTATAGGTGAGAAGGAAGTTTATCCTAAAGATTATACTTCTTTTATTTTCTATAGAAAATATTATATATATTTTTTTGATAATTCTACAAAGACTTTGTACAAATATTCTAGAAATGGAAGTTCTGTTTTAATAATTCAAAATAGTTCAATGACTTATAGTGGCTTTGGAGTTGACAAAGAAAAGATGATGGCAAGTCTTGATGAGAGTCAGAGGACCGTTAAGATCAATAGATCTTTTCCTTTGCCAGAAGTTACTGGCTTATCTGTGGATTTTAATGACAATATTTACTTAAAGGTTGTTATAAAGGGAACTAGCGGTAATCCAAAAGAAGATCTTTCTGGATTCCTATCAAATTATTCTGACAAGAATCATCCTATATATTATTTGTTGAAGAATGAAGATGCTATAAGTCTTATTGATAGATTTAATTTTATAGAGAATATTTCACAAAAAAGTAATATTATCGATAATTCTCAAATTCGATATTATACTTTTTACATGGTTTTTAATCCATATGGAGATTTTATAAAAATTTTAGCCCTCTCAGAATCTCATCCTTCTTTTCCACATAATTCTTTTATATATCATACAAAAGAGGATTTATCTGAAGGGACTAATAAAGATGGTAAAAAACTTGATGGAATAAGCTATATTCATTTTATTTTACCTACCATATATGAAAATACTGGTCTTCCTTCTGCATTAGCCAATACAACTTCCACTGCCTATTTTATAAAATTTTCATTAAAATCTTCAGAAGAGGATACCTCTATAATGAATTTCCCAAATGAAATGAATATTATTAATAATACTAATAATGAACCAAATAAGACTGATAATATTTCTTCAGGTATTCAAGAAGTTATAAACCAAGCTAAAACAGACGAAAAAGCTCAAATTTATGATATTTATTATAACACTTGTCCAAATAGTTCTTATATCTCATTTAATCTTACAGATTTAATCATCCCGGAAAATAATGAAAACCTTTTAAGTTCAGAATTTGGAAGTGCAATAGTAACACCAGATGGTTATATTGCTATTCAGGTTTATTATTATGAAAAAGGATATATATTATATGATGCAATTTATAAGATTTCTTTTTTAGATAAAAAGAATAGAGTCGTACTTAATAGTTATAAAAAGTTATTTAATGAAAAGGTTGAAAATGGTGTACAAAAAATAACTCTTTCTTCAGTAGATACTTGTATTGGTGGCTGTGAAGGAAATTTTATTTTTTACATAAGATATCTTGAGAAATTACCAACACCTACTGCCAAATTGATTATAAAAAATGAAAAGGGAGAAGAAGTAATTGTAAGAATTATGAAAGTAAAGGATATTCTTACAACTGAAAATATGGTTGTAGGCGAAAATGGCAGTATTTATGGTTTTTCAAAGGTTAAAGATAAAATATACTTTTTTTATTATGCTTCAGAAGTTGCTATAAGCAAAGCTAAGACTCAAAATTAGCATGCAAAATAAAATTGGTAGTAGATTATTTTTAATTTAATTTTTGATTAAGTATAAATAGTAAATAAAAAAAGATGATAGACAATAATAAAAAAGAACAAAAAAAAATTAAAAAAATATAAGAAAAATAGAAAAAATGAAAAATGGAAAAAATAGTAAAACGAAAAGCATGGGATTCCAAAATCAAAATATTATATTGTAAAAATATTTTGAAAAGACAAATAATATAAAGAAGGTGATAATTTGAAACTTTTAAGTTTTCAAAAGATTTCTGATTTAGAAAGATATCTTATAGATGATCTTGATTATAAGGCAATAATTTTAATGGAAAATGCTGCAAATTCAATTGCGAATATTTTAATTGATATTATAAAAAATAAAAAAATAGATTTTGAACCATTCTGGCTAAATAAAGATCTTCAAATAAAAATAGATTATGCACTTGCAAGATTTAATAAAAAAGATGAAATTACCTTTTTAGTCGGAAGTGGAAATAATGGAGGGGATGCACTTGCTGTTGCAAGAAAAATCTTTTTAAGAGAAAATTATAAAATAAATATATTGTTTTTTGGTGAAGGAAAAAGTGAGTTAAGAATTTATCAGGAAAAACTTTTAAAATCATTAAATTTACAAAAGCAGTTATTAAATAATTTAGATGAAGAAAAAGATAAAAGTATCTATAAAGACAATCTTATTCATGAAGGATCAAACTTAAAAAAAATCAACTTTATTCAAATTGAAGATGATCTTATTCAATCTATTTTAAGTGAAAAAATCGAAATAAGTAAAGATATTGAAGATGCTTTAAATGCACCTTTGTTAATTGATGGAATTACGGGCATTGGATTAAAATCTCCATTAGATGAAAAGTTAAAAAGAAGAATAGAATTTATTGAAAGATACAAGCAAAAAGATTCTATAGTTATTTCGATTGATCTACCAACAGGTTGCACTAAAAATAGTGAAAAGGTATTAAATGCTGATATAACCTTGATGCTACAATGGGCAAAACTAGAGTTTTTTTTAGTTGAAAATAGAAAATATTCTCTTACCTATAAGATTCTTGAATGCGATATGGCTGATTGCAATTATTTAGAAAATTTAAAATCTTTAAAAAATAAAGACGAGAATAAGGGGAAATATAATAATAATAATTTTAAGAATAATAATTTTAAGAATACTTTTGAGAAAAATATAGAACTTATTCAATTTGATGATATTAAAAAAATATTAAAAAAAAGAGAATTTTATTCCAATAAAGGTAATTTTGGAAGAGTTTTTATAATATCAAACGCACCTTCAACACTTGGAGCTCCAATAATTGCATCAAAATCTGCAATTAAAACAGGTGCGGGATATGTTTATCTATGCTTAAAAAAAGAATATGAAGCAGATTGCAAATTTGCTTTACCTTATATTATAACACTACCTTATGATTATGATCCTTTTAATTCTGATTTTGAAAGAGTATTAAATAATAATTCGAAAGAATTTAAAGATACTGTGTTAATAGGAAGCGGTTTTGGGTTAAACGAAGAACTTTTTTTCAAAATATTAACTAAGCTAATTGATAAAAAAATAAATATTTTAATAGATGGCGATGGATTAAACATTATTTCAAAAAATTTTAAAATTTATTTTGATTTAGCAAAAAATAGAAATTCAAAAATAGTATTTACTCCTCATAAAAAAGAGTTTGAAAGATTATTTGAATCATTTTATCTTATTTTTAATTATGAAGAAAAAGATCAGTTATCTTTTTTAGAAAAAGGTAATTTATTTTTCGAATCTAAAATTATAGATGGTCTTTTAATGAAAGATTATATAAGTTATTTTATAAGTGAAAAAAATATATATTGCAATAATGGTTGTTACTCGGGTTTTTCAAAAGCAGGAACTGGTGATTTTATCTCTGGGGTTTTTGCTGCACTTTTATCTAACTATGATATAGATACTGCAGCCATGATTTTACTTGCTTTACAGGATAGACTTGCCCTTGATTTATCAAATAAAAATATTGCGATTCAATCAGTTATATCAGAAGATTTAATAGATCAACTTTGTCAATCTTTATTTAATCTATATTAGAAAGTTTTACAAAAATTAATTTTTTGAAATAACAATTATATTAGTAAAATATTAAATCTACTTATATGATTATTAACATTAAAATTAACATAGAAAACCAGTAAAAAAATTTTTATTTTAAGAGGAAGGTATGTCTGATCATTTTAAGTACTTTTTGAAACCTGAAGAAAGAAGATCAAATAAGATAAAAAAAACACCAACTCGAAAATGGAATGTTATTTTAACATTATCTAATGTTGCACTTCTTGTTTTGATTTTTTTTCTTGTATATAAACCTGCTATTGAAAGATTGAATAAAGAAAATAAAGTTTATTTAAATGATTTTTCAATTGAAATAGATTATGAAATGACTGAAAATAATATTTTTGTAAATTTATACATTTTTAATGAGAATATTCCAAACTATTTTGATTTTTCAAAACTATCCTGTAGCCTTGTTTTTATTGATAGTGAAGAAATTTATCCTTTAAATACAAGAAAAGATAAACAATTAATAAATAAAAATAATGGTTTGCATTATATTTTATCTTTTTCCTTAAAAGAAAAAAGAAATATAGGGTTTTTTATTAGACTAAAATATGAAAATAAAATAATCTATGAATCAAAAACAATTAAAAGAACAAACTAATAAAATTAATTTTGTATAATTAAACAATAGAATTTTGTAAAATTTAAAAAACTAGGATAAAAAGTTTATAAAACTAAAAGAAAAGATAATAAGAAAAGATAAAAAAGAAAAATAAGAAAAATAAGATAAATAAGATAAATAAGTTAAATAAGTTAAATAAGTTAAATAAGTTAAATAAGGTCATAAAGATAAATGAGCACAAAAAAAACAGTAAAATATATTTTTAGTTCATCTTCTGGAATTTTTATATCTAGAATTTTCGGGCTTCTTAGAGATACATTTGTAACCCATTTTTTTAAACCTTCAACACAGGATATTTTTAATGCAGCATTTAAGGTGCCAAATACATTTCGCTCAATATTTGCTGAAGGGGCTATGACAAATTCTTATATACCTATTTTAAAAAGCATTTCTGATAAAAAAGAACAGGAAGAGTTTCAATCAAACTTTTTTACCGTATTTATTTTGTTACTTTTGGTTATGACTGTTATTTTAATAATATTTGTTCCTTTTTTTATGCCTTATCTTGTTAAAGGATTCGATAAATTTTCACCGACCAAAATTACAAGTACAATTTATCTATCTCGATATTTTTTTACCTATCTTTTTATAATATCTTTGGTTTCCTTTTTTTCATCTTCGATGAATGCAATTTTTAAATTTTTTATTCCTTCAATTTCACAATCTGTTTTCAATTTTGTCTTTATAGTTGTCATTGTTTATTTTGCTATAATTAAAAAAATCAGTCTTGAATTATTTATCTATGCAGTTGTATTGGGTGGAATTTTCCAGCTTCTTTTTGTTCTATTTTTTTCATATAGATATGGTATTAAAATCAGATTTAAATGGCCAAAGAAGTGGAATCATATTTTTGAGGTTTTTAAGTTAATGGGACCTTCTTTAATTACTTCAGCAACATATCAGGTAAATATATTTATCTCGACCTATTTTCTGTCTATGTTTGATGGAGGACAAACATATCATTATCTTGCACAAAGGCTTTTTCAATTACCTATTGGACTTTTAGCAGTAGCAATGGCTCAGGTTTTTCTACCATCTTTTTCTGAACTTGTTCAAAAAAATGATAAAGAATTGATTAATAGTACATTAAGAAAATCATTACAGCTATCTTTTTTATTTACAATCCCAATATCGGGTCTTATGATAGGCTTAGCAAGACCATTGGTTCAGATCATTTTTTATCATGGTGCATTTAGCTTAAATGATGTTAGAATTACATCAATTATTTTTTCATACTACATGCCTGGTATAATTTTTATAACTTCTTCAAATATGTTTACTTCATTATTTTATGCTAATAGGATATGGAAATCTCAGGTAATTGTTTCATCTATTTCTATTCTGCTTTTTTTCCTTTATATTAAAATCTTCACTCCTATTTTTGGAATAAATGCTATAGCAGTTGCAAATACCTTAAATACTTTTACCCAACTACTTATGCTTTTTTTACTTGCGAAGTTGATATTAAAAATTTCAGTTGGTAAAGAAAACCTGATTTTTGCCTTAAAAACGATCTTTTTAACTTCGATTCTTACTTTATTACTTTTATACTTAAATAGATTTATTGGATTTTCAAAAACATCATTTTCTTTAGACTTTTTTATTATTCTTTTAGAGTTAGTCTCATTTTTTATAATGTTTTGTATACTATTTTATTTAGGTTCGAAAATCTTAAGAATTGAGTTTTTAAGCGAAATATTAAATTCCTTTATTAAAAAGATAAAAAAATAAAAGGAAAATTTAAATAAAATAAAAAATAAAAGTGGAGAAATAGAAATAAATAAAAAATAATAAATAAAAAAATAAAAGAAAAAAAAATAAAAAAATAAAAAAATAAAAAAATAAATAAAATTAAATATAAAAAAGAAATTAAAAAATTAAAAATATAAAATTATTGAAAATAAAAATAAAAAAATAAAATTAAGAATAAAAATATAAAAAATACAAAAAATATAAAAAAGTAAGGTATTTGAAGATGATATATTTTGATAATGCTGCCACGACAAAACCTTTGGATATTGCAATAAAAAAATTTGATGAAACTACAAATCAACTTTATGCAAATCCATCATCTTTACATATTGAAGGGAAAAAATCAAAGAAAATAATTGAGGATGCTAAGCAAGATTTTAATAAAATAATAAATGCTAAAATTGGTCAGGTAATATTTACTTCAAGTGCTACATTATCAAATAATATTGCTATCTCAGGTATGATTCAATATTTAAAAGGTAAGATTAAAAATCGAAAGTTAAAAATTTTATACAGTGAAGCAGACCATCCTTCGATTGTAGAAACGGTAAAAGCCCAAAGAGATGTGGAATTGATATCTATTAAATTTGATAAATTATATAAATATCTAATTGAAAATAAAGATATTGAAGAATATATTCTCTCAATTTACTATGAAAATATTACTCAATTTAAACCTGATTTATTGATCTTACAATGGGTAAATAATGAAAATGGACTTATATTACCCATAGAAAAGATAACTAAATTTGTAAAAGAAAATGTTCAAGATATTTTAATACATTTAGATGCGGTTCAGGGATTTTTAAAAATTCCTTTTTTTGGTTTTAATAATGTCGATACAATGTCATTTTCTGCCCATAAATTTGGAGGTTTAAAAGGTACTTCTATTTTATATATCAAGGAACCTGGTAAAATAATACCTATCATTTTTGGTGGTGGGCAGATGGAAGGTATTTTCCCTTCAACTGAAAATGTTGGTTCAATATCATCAACAATTGCAGTTATTAATGATCTTTTCCCCAAAATTCAAAAAAATTATCGAGATAATTTGATCAAAAAAGAATATTTAATATGGTCGATAAAAAAAGATGAATTGTTAAGTAAAAGTTTATTTGTATTTTCCAATAAAAATTTTATCGAAGATGATATTTCAAATTCTAATATTGATAATATTTCAGAAATTTCCTTTAAAGAATTTATTATAGAAAAACTTAATATAGAAAAACTTAAAGATAAAAATATTTTTTCTTTTTCTCCATATATAATGAAAATCTACAATGATAAAATTCCAGCAGCAGTTTTACAAAACATTTTAAGTGATGAAGGGATAATGGTATCCATAGGCTCTGCATGTTCATCAAATAGAAAGAAAATGGTTACTGATACAAAATTATACGGATTACCTTCAAACATTTCAGATAAAGGGATAAGAGTAAGTTTTTTTATTAATGAAACAAAAGAAGATATTGATCAATTTATAGATAAAATGAAACAAATTATTAAAAAATATAAAAACTGGTAAGTATTTTTCTAATTTTTTTATATACGATTTTTTTCATTATTTGAAATATTTCTTAATTTTATATATTTTATAATTTTTTGATATATTTTTTTAGATTACATTTTAACTTAATTCTTTATTCAATTGTTATGTGGAACTTTTGATTTAAAAAGAAGAATCTTTGTCTTAATTTTCTGCTTCTAAGCGCGGTATTGACATCATATTTTATTGGACTTGCGAGCAGAGTAACAAGTTTTGCCATTTCATATTGAGAAAGATTTGAAATATCTTTTTTATAATAATAATATGAAGCAGTTCCAACTCCATATATTCCTTTTCCAAATTCTATATAGTTCAAATAAAGTTCTAAAATCCTTTTTTTTGGAATAATTAAATCTATTTCCAATGCAGCTATTATTTCAAGGTATTTTCTAAGGTATGTTCTATCAGGAGTAAGAAAAAGAGTTCTTGCAAGTTGCATCGTTATTGTGCTTGCACCTGAGATTATTTTATTGAATTTTTTATTTGTTTGATATGCCTCTTTCAAAGATTCAAAATCTATGCCATTATGTTTATAAAAGTTTCCATCTTCAATGTAAATTATCATTCTTTGAAATATCTTTGGTATTCTGTATATTGGGATGAATTTTATAGGTTTAGTTTTATATTGATAAAATATGCTTCTATATATCATTAAAGATGTTATAGGAGGATTTACTTTGATATAAATTAATGACAAAATGCCTATTGTAAAAATATAAATAAGATGCAAAAGTATAATAATAAAGAAGATAAATAAGAATATTTTCTTTGCTTTTTTCATATATTAGATATTATTAATTTTTCTGGTAATTAGAAATAATAAGCAATGATATAGGTTTTTAATCTTTATATTTTTTCTTTTTTTGAAACATATAAAAAATAACAGGATAGTAAAGAAATAATAAATAAAAATATAAAATCTGAAATATTAAATAATTTTTTCAAGACATTATCATTATGAGTAGTATCTTAAAACTTTTTATTGCTTTTAATTAATAAGATTTGCTTGCGGGCATTATTATGAAATCTTTAGATTTTAAAAAATTAGACTCATCTTCTATTATTATCTTTGCTTGTCTTTCTATCATATATATCATGGCATCGTAAGTAGCTGTAGGCTTGCTTCAGCATTGACCTTCATCAAATGCAAAAAAGATAACTGTTCTAGTTTTTTTGTTTAAGATGGAATTGCTAACTATTAATAATATTTATAATATTTTTCAAATTAAAAATTAAAAGTTGCAATAAATAAATTAAATGATAAAAGTAAACTACATATAAGAAAATGATTATTAGGAGGCTTTATGAGTTCTACTGTTACCGTCGTTATAGATGGTAAAAAAGTCGAAGTTCCAATGGGTTGTAATATTATAGAAGCTGCTTCAAAAGCAGGGATTGAGATTCCAAGACTTTGTTATCATAAGGATCTTTCACCAACTGGTAATTGCGGTGTATGTATTGTTGAAGTAAAGGGTCAAAAAGGTTATAAAAGATCATGTACTACTCCAGTTACAAATAATATGGAAGTCATTACAAAAAGTAAAGAAATTATAGATGCAAGAAAAACAGTTGTAGAGTTAATTCTGGCAAATCATCCTGATGATTGTTTAACATGTGTTAAAAATGGATATTGTGAATTACAATCTCTTGCTAAACAACTTGGTATAGATAGAACCAAGATTAGTAAAATATTAAATAGAAAACCGATTGATGACTCTTCTGTATCAATAATTAGAGAGCCTGACAAATGTATTTTATGTGGCAGATGTTTAAGAGCATGTCAGGATGTGCAGAGTGTTTTTGCAATTGAAGCGATGGGTAGAGGTTTTGAAACTGAAATAACAACTCCATCAGGTAAAATGGCTGAATCTGTTTGTATTAATTGTGGTCAATGTATTTCTGTATGCCCAACAGGTGCTTTGCATGAAGCAATTGAAATTGATAAAGTATGGGATGCTATAAATGATCCCGATAAAGTTGTTATAGTTCAGGAAGCACCAGCAATAAGAGTATCACTTGCTGAAGAATTTGATTTACCACCTGGAACAAATATGGTTGGTAAGATGTATAATGCTCTTAAAATGCTTGGTTTTGATTATGTTTTTGATACAAACTTTACAGCCGATTTAACGATTATGGAAGAAGGTAGTGAATTTATAGAAAGATTACATAAAAATGGTCCATTCCCCTTAATAACTTCCTGTTCACCAGGTTGGATAAAATTTATGGAGACATTTTATCCCGAACTTGTTGAAGGAATATCTTCATGTAAATCACCACAGCAGATGTTTGGTGCTCTTTCAAAAACTTATTTTGCAAAGGCATATAATATTGATCCTGCAAAAATTGTAACAGTTTCAATTATGCCATGTACAGCAAAAAAATTTGAAGCAAGAAGACCAGAAATGCGATCAAGTGGTTTTCAGGATGTAGATTATGTTTTAACAACACGAGAACTTGTCCAGATGATAAAACAGGTTGGTATAAATCTTGCTGCTATTGATGATGCACAACCCGATGATTTAATGGGTGCATATACAGGTGCTGCAACAATTTTTGGTACTACTGGTGGAGTAATGGAAGCAGCATTAAGAACAGCATACGAACTTGTGACAGGCAAGGCTTTGGAATCCTGTGATATCAAAGAAGCAAGAGGTTTTGAAGGTGTTAAAGAGTTTAAGGTTGATGTCGCAGGAACAACTTTAAGTTGTGCTGTTGCTCATGGTCTTGCTAATGCTAGAAAAGTGTTAGATAAAGTTGTAGAAGCTAAAAGAAATGGTATACCTTCACCATATCATTTTATTGAAATTATGGCATGTCCTGGTGGTTGCGTTGGCGGTGGTGGACAACCTTATGGTTCTACTCTGGCAAGAAGAATGGAAAGAGCTAAGGGACTTTATGATGAAGATGGTGGCATGAAATTAAGAAAATCTCATGAAAATCCAATGATAGATAAAATTTATAAAGATTTTCTTGAAAAACCTTTGTCTCATAAATCTCATGAATTACTTCATACTCACTATGTAAAAAGAGATTCTTTATTATAGTTGGAGGCAAAAATGGATAAAACAATACTTGAAAAATATGCCCCAGATCCTGAAAACCTTCTTTTTATTCTTCATGATATTCAGGATTCAAAGACAGATCATTATTTATCATTTAATGATTTACAACAAGTCGCTAAATATTTAAATTTACCAGTATCTAAAGTTCAGGGAGTTGCGACATTTTATTCGATGTATAGTTTAGAACCAAGAGGAAAATATATAATTAGAGTATGTGAGTCGGCTCCATGCCATGTTATGGGTGCTCTGGATATATTAAAAGAATTTAAAGAAGTTCTTGGCCTAGAAGAAATTGGTATGACAACTAAAGATAAACTTTTTACATTAGAAACAAGTGCTTGTCTAGGTGTATGTGGAGTTGCTCCAGCTTGTATGATTAACGATGTTGTCTATGGGAATCTCACAAAAGAAAAAATTAGACAGATAATAAATGACCTTCGAAAAGGAGGCTCAAATGTTTAGAACACATCTTCTATTTGTAATAGATCAAAATACTATTGATGCTGGAGCTTATGCTGTAAAATACGAATTTGAAAAAGAAGTTAAAGCAGCAGGTCTTGAACAGGAAATTAAAATTTCTGAGACTGGTTCTGTAAATTTAATAGGTAAAGGGGTAATTATTCTGGTATTTCCTGATTCAATTTTATACACAAATGTTTCTGTTAATGATGTAAAAGAGATAGTAAATGAACATTTAATGAAGGGAAGACCAGTTAAAAGACTTGTTTTATCCGAAACTTTTGAAATTCCAAACATAACTGTAAGTGTTGCAAGAGAAACCTTAAAAAAGCAAAATAGAATTGTTCTCGAAAGAGCAGGTGTTATTAATCCTGATTCTATTGAAGAATATATAGCTACTATGGGTTATGAAGCTTTAGGTAAGGTTTTAACGACAATGAAACCTACTGATGTAGTTGAAGAAGTAAAAAAATCTGGTTTAAGAGGAAGGGGTGGTGCAGGTTTCCCAACAGGTCTTAAGTGGAGTTTCACAGCACCTTTAAGTGGTGAAAAATACGTAGTTTGTAATGCTGATGAGGGCGAGCCTGGAACTTTTAAAGATAGACTTATTCTTGAAGGTGATCCTCACAAACTAATAGAAGGCATGGCTATATGTGGATATGCTGTTGGCGCAAATAAAGGTTATGTTTATATTAGAGGTGAATATACCCTTTCCATACAAAGACTTGCAAAAGCGATATCTGATGCTAAAGAATATGGTTTTCTTGGGAATAATATTTTTGGTACTGATTTTTCTTTTGATATTGAAATTAGAAAAGGTGCAGGTGCATATGTCTGTGGAGAAGAAACTGCATTAATAGAATCGATGGAAGGTAAACGTGGTCATCCAAGAGCAAAACCACCTTTCCCTGGTCAGGTTGGGTTTAGAAACAAACCGACTGTAGTAAATAATGTTGAAACTTTATCTAATGTCCCAAATATTTTACTTAATGGGGCAGATTGGTATAGATCATTTGGTACTAAAAATGCACCTGGTACAAAAGTATATACTATATTAGGCAAGGTTAATCATCCAGGACTTATAGAAGTTCCAATGGGTATAACTTTAAGACAGATAATAAATGAATATGCAGGTGGCATGGCTCCTGGCTCAAAGTTTAAGGCTGCTCAAATCGGAGGTTCAGCTGGAGCTTTGATATCTGAAGAGATGCTTGATACTCCTCTTGATTATGATTCTCTTGGACAATGGGCAGCGGTTCTCGGTTCTGGAGCAATACTTATTTTAGATGAAAAAACAGAAATACCTGATTTTCTAAGATCAGTTATGAAATTTTTTGCACATGAATCATGTGGAAAATGCTCTCCATGTAGAATTGGTACAAAAATTCTTTTAAACAGATCAATTGAGCTATATAAAAGAAGACTAACTGAAGATGAATGGCTCGATTGTATTAAAATTGCAAAAACCATGGAAAAAGCTTCTTTTTGCGCACTTGGTCAATCATTGATTCTCCCAATATCTTCAGCAGATAAATATTTCAAAGAAGAATTGAAAGATTATTTTGCATAGTTAGATAAAAAAAATCTATTTCAAACTGCCAGTAAAACTTATAATATAAGGGTTATCTCTTAAATTAGAGGTAACCCTTTTTAAATTTGCTATTTTCAAAAAAGTTTTTATAAAAAATACCTTAATACATTTTTGAAATAGTTTTTTTTTATTTGCCAAGAAGTCCTACAAGATTATATTTCCCAAAAATATTAACCATTATAAGAGAGATAACAGCCATAATTTTTATTAGAATATCAAGAGATGGTCCCACTGTGTCTTTCAATGGATCTCCCACTGTGTCTCCGATAACTGCCGCTGAATGAGCTAGCGATCCTTTACCTCCAAATCTACCCTGTTCAATATATTTTTTAGCATTATCCCATGCTCCACCAGAATTTGCTGTAAAAATTGCAAGCATAATACTACTTAAAGTAGTTCCTATTAGAAGACCACCAACAAATTTTGCACCAAAAATAAAACCGGTAACAAGAGGAGTTAAGACAGATATAAAAGCTGGAATTTTCATTTGATTTATAGCACCTGCTGATGAAATTTTAATACATCTTTTATAATCTGGCTTTGCTTCACCACTTAAAATTTTAGGATTTTCTTTAAACTGCCTTCTAACTTCCTGAACCATCTGTTTAGCTGCTTTAGCGACAGCTTCTATAAGAATTCCAGAAAAGAGATAAGGAAGTGCAGCTCCAATTATAGCCCCTGCAAGACTGAAAGTATCCATAAGATTTATTATAAGTGAATACCCTGTAGTATGTCCAGGACCAGCCTGTGTATAAAGATATGATGCAAATAAAGATAAAGCAGCTAAAGCAGCAGAACCTATTGCAAAACCTTTTCCTATTGCTGCAGTTGTGTTACCTACAGAATCAAGATGATCTGTAATTTCTCGAACTTCAGGTTCCAATTTTGACATTTCACTTATTCCACCAGCATTATCTGCTATAGGACCATATGTATCAACGCTTACAGTTGCTGAAACAGCAGAAAGCATCCCTATAGCAGCCATTGCCACACCATAAAGACCTCCAACAAAATCAGCTAAAATTATACTGAATCCAAGAACAATTACAGGCAAAATAGTGCTTTTCATTCCCAGTGCAAGCCCACTTGTTATAGTTAATGATGCTCCTTCGTTTGATGAAGAAGAAATATTTTTTGTTGGATTATAATCATAACTGGTATAGTATTCCGCAAGTATTCCAATTATTATTCCCGCTAATATTCCTATAACAGAAGAAACCCATGGAGAAATAAATCCCATCCTGAAACCCAAAAGTCCGAAATTCTCATTTTTAAAGTAAAAAATTGTAAATATTAATGTAAAAAATATTGTGCAACCTTCAGAAACCCATGTTGAAAAATTAAGTGCCTTATGAGGATTTTTTATTTTTTTTCTTATCAAAAGCGATGCTATGCCAATAACACATGAGAGAATCCCAATGGCTGAAAATAAAATTGGATATTCCAATAGCTTTTTGGTCAAGTTATAAGTTATTGCGTTTTCTAGACTTTTAGAGGTATAAAAAATGTATGAAGCAAGAACAATACTTGATATAATGGCTCCCACGTAACTTTCAAGTAAATCAGCTCCAAGTCCCGCAACATCACCCACATTGTCTCCTACATTATCTGCAATTGTTGCAGGATTTCTAGGATCATCTTCTGGAATATGAGCTTCAGTTTTACCAACTAGATCCGCGCCCATATCAGCTGCTTTTGTATATATTCCTCCACCAACTCTATCGAACATAGCTATTATAGAGCAACCTAAAGCATATCCCGAAACAGACATTGTGAAAGGTATGAAATTGATACCTATCCAGTTTGTAATTATTGTTAAATTTATTTCTTCAAGTTGACCTAGTATTTTCCCAAAAATAAGATATACAAGTCCAAGTCCTAAAAGTGCAAAACCACCAACTGATAACCCCATGACCGATCCACCCTGGAAAGCAACTTTTAAGGTATCGCCTAAAGATTTTGTGGTTCTTGCTGTATTAGATACCCTGACATTTGCAATAACTGCAATACGCATACCAATCCAGCCCGCACTACTACTCATTATAGCTCCGATTAAAAAAGCAACACCAGTATACCATGAAACTAATATACCAAGTATAACTGCAATGATTATGGCTATTTTGAATATAACAGAATATTCATGTCTTATAAAAGCATCAGCTCCCTCCTCGATTGCTGCTGCAATCTCATTCATTATAGGAAGTCCGCTTTCTTTTCTTTTTACAGCTAAAAAGTTTCCTACAGCAAATGTTAAAGAGGTGATAACTGCTAAAAATACTACTCCTAACATATTTTTCTCCTTTTTTAAAAAATCTGAGCAGATCTACCCCAATCATAATGATTTCTTCTCAAGTCCTCTTTTGATGGCATTTTATAAAAGATTATATTTTCGTTATCTCCAATATATATTCCATCTTCTATTATTTGATATGAGAATTTATCTACATTGGATCTTTCTACTATTTTAAATTTTTTATCTTTGTTAAATAAAACTTCATTAATACAATTATGAAGATGCTCGATATTTGTATCATATAAAGGTCCAACACTTCCCGTATCTTCAGAATGAAAATTCAATGTTTTAATATCTGCAAACGCAATTTTGGGCAAAAATGTTTTAGAATTATAATCTGTCATAATCTTAATATAGTCTATTGGATTAAGTATTGTAGTTATTAATGGCCTCGTTGGACATAGTTCTTGATAAATATAAAATTTTTTATTAAAATTATTTTTATTAATATCTTGTTTTTTAAGTTCCAATGTTCTTCCATCCTTAGTCGTAAGAAATATGGATTTCATAGAATTAATAGGAACCTTTTCCAATGTCCTATAAATTGATAGATAAACAGAATGCTTTGGTTCATTATTTGATTTTATTTTGCATTTTTCTTTTGCATATTGCCAATCAAAATCTTCTGAGCATTCTGGTTCAATTTCTATAAAAATATTATTTTCATAAGAGCCTTTTTTGGAACCAGTTGCAAGATAACTGCCGAAAGATGAAGGTTCTAACATTGATGCTATCAATGATTCTATAGGAAAAATTGTAAGGTAATAGTAAATAGACATATAAATTACCTCCTTCTTGATAATAGTATAATATAATATAGAAAATATTCATTTGACTTTGGGAAGAAAAATTATCATATTATGAG
>DAOOKC010000007.1:0-37466 GCA_035385485.1 Exilispira sp. | reverse complement strand
CTGTTGCAAAAGAGGAATAAAAACCATTTATTTTATTATAATATTCTTTATCAAGCTCAAAACCATCTTTATATATACCATCTTTATACTTATTTATTATTTCTGGATTTTTTGAAGTAATATCGTACAAAAACCTTTCAAAATTGCTTGAAATAAGAATATCCATTGAAGGTGAGATTGTCTTATAAAATTGCCTGTTAACATCCATTCTGCCAGTTGTAAAAAACTGATATAAAATATTATTACTATTTGATGCACAAATTATAGTTTCTATAGGCAATCCCATCTTCTTAGCATAATAACAGGCTAAAATATTTCCAAAATTTCCAGTAGGAACTACAAAATTTATCTTTTCGCCATTTTTTATCTTATCTTGCTGTCTAAGTTTTGCGTAGGTATAAAAATAATATACTATCTGAGGTATAAGTCTTCCAATATTTATTGAATTTGCAGAGGTAAAGATAAAACCTTTTGATTTCATCTCTTCATTGAATTTTGTATCGTTAAAAATCTGTTTTACCACCTTTTGTGCATCATCAAAATTTCCTTTAATTGCAACCACATGTAAGTTTTTTCCGTTTGATTTTATCATCTGAAGCTTTTGAAGATAACTCACTTTATCTTCGGGATAAAAGACGACGACCTCAATTCCTTCGACATCTGAAAATGCCTCTAATACAGCTTTTCCTGTGTCTCCAGAAGTTGCAGTAAGTATAACTATCTTTTCTTTAATTCCAAGTTTTAATGCAGATTCTTTTAATAGATATGGAAAAATAGATAAAGCAAAATCCTTGAAGGCTAAAGTCTTTCCGTGATATAGCTCAAGAAAAAAAAGAGGATTAAAATCTTTTATAGCAGCTATTTCATCAATTTCAAAGTTTTTTAAATTATATGAATTTTCGATTATTTGCCATAACTTTTCTTCACCAAATTCATCAAAAAATATCCTTAATATTTCAAAAGCTATCTGCTGATAGTTTTTACCAATTATTTTTTCAACATCAAAATAACCAAAACTTTCAGGTACAAAAAGACCTCCATCATTTGCAAGACCTTTGACTATGGCATAGGTCGAGTCAACTTTATTAGAATCTTCTAGGCTTGATGCCATTTTGCCATTTCTTGTACTTATATATTTCATTTATAACCTCATTTAAGTTAACAATAAAAATTTATTGAAATTTAAACTATAAAAATAAGACAATACTTAAAACTAATATTATGCCTTACTACCATTTATTTTAATGGCTATTTTATAATTGTAAAATTTTTTGTATATTTTTAATGGCAAAATTTAAATAAATTATAAAAATATTTTTTTAAATAAATCTTAAAAAACAATTCTTGAAAACTAATAAAAAAATTTTTAAAAACTAATTGATGTTGAAATGGTAAAGATAAATTTATCAGTTCCTGAAAATGTAAATTCCCTTCCTTCTTCACCACCAATATATGTTAAAGAGTAGCTAAAAGGCAAAATACCTGGAAAGCTAAATGAGTTGTTCAAACTCAATCTGTAAGTAAAGTCGGTCAGGTTCATTAAAAAAGAGATAGACAAAGAAATATAATTATTTATGAAATTTGATTTTGTAAGTCTTGAATAGATATAGTATTTTCCAATATAAAGCAAAGATCCTTTGCCTAGTAAAGCATTTGCTATTGCAAGTTGATATATAATTTTTGATTCATCCGTACCATCAAGTGCATAGCCATCAGAATTGTAAAAGAAATCCAGCTCAAAAGAATAATCTTTTTTATCTCCAAAAACCTTACTTAAACCAACAGTCGCAAGGAAAACTGGATTATCGGTATATGAAGTTATAGGAATGTTATAAAATCCAGCATTAGTATAGCCCACAACCTTTTCGGTGTAACCTTTCATAGAAAATGCCGCTTCTCCCCATATTCCAAAACCAAGTAAATATCCTGAAAAATCAAAGCCAAATTTAGCATATTCATCTTTTGTAAGATATGTAGAAAGAGCAAGTTCAAAATCACCTATTGTATAATCAGCTCTAATACCAACAGATGTGGCATCAATAAAATTAGTGGCTTGATTGACGTTCATTGGTGCTGTATTATAAAAGTCAAAAAATACAAAAAGATTGAACTTTTTTATTGGAAGATGAAATCTAACTCCATTTTTACCTTCCCTTGTATCTATAGATTCTAAAGGATTATATTTTGCAAGATTTATAAAATCTGCTGGAGTCCAGAGATTAGCAGCTCCCCAATGAATTACCTGTTTCCCAATCCTTATAAATAAGATATTTTTTATGGAAAGATCAAAGAAAAGCTCCATAAGGTTAAATGAATCATTAAAATCGGATAAAGACAGACCTGATGAACTTAAATTTATTAAAGGATCGGAAAAAGCAGCAAGTGTTTGTGAAAAACTTTCAGAAAGATAAAATTTTGCATAAGGTTCGTAGATTATTGATAAAAATCCGATACCACTTAATGTCCAGAAATTGGTGTATTGATCAAATGTGGATGGAAAATTAAATGTAGAAGAAAATTGAAGGGTTCCACCAAAAAGAACCTGTAAAGTACTTACATTTTTTGATGCCTGCTGAACAGTCTGATCGAAGTTCCCCTCATCAAAAATGCTGTCTTCATCACTATCCTGAGCTAAAACCATATTGTTTGAAATAAAAAAAATGCCAATAACTAATACAGATAAAATAAAAAAGATAATAGATATTTTTTTATATTCCATAATCCTCTCCCGATATTTAGTTGAGTTTCAAAATATATTTAATCATTAAATTAATTTTTAAAGTGCAATTTTTTAATAATATTTTTGTTAATTATTTTATAAAATGCAATTTTTTAATAATATGTGGTTAGTTATTTTATAAAATGCGATTTTTTAATAATATTGTTTAATTATTTTATAAAATGTAATTTTATAATATTGGCCAATTATTTTATTGTTTTGATTGCTGCTCTAAAAATGCTTTTGTAAAAACATAATCAGGAATTGGTTCAAAAGATAAAGATGCCTCATCTACAGTAACCCATGTGCGACTTGATTCAATCTTGTTTTCTGTCATAAATTTTGTTAAAAACATCTTACCACCCTTTATAGGGATATATTTGATATAATATGAAACCTGCATAAGTGTTCCTGATAATGAAAAAGCTTCCTGCTTCATAGTAAGATAGTCAGATACTCTGATATACCACCTTTGAATTGGATATGAAACATCTGCTTGTTTTGCTGTAAGTTCTATAACATAACAGTCAGACTTATTAACAACTGCATTTGGAAGCATTTTTACATAATATAAATCGAGTGTCTTTTTCTTCTCAAAATCTTCAGCCTTTGCATCAGTTGATCCGACATTTTCTTTTCTATTCTTATGTATAAACTCTCTTGTTGAAGGCATATACATATAAAGATTGTCCTCCAATCTAAGATAACCTTTGCCTTTTTCACTATCTGGCTCTAAAAAGATTATGACAAATGCATTATCTTTATCTCTTCTATAATATCTTGCTTTATAAATCTTGTCGGGTTCACCAGTTTTTTGCTGTAAAAATAGTATTGTCGCAGTTACATCAGTGTTTTCAATATTTGTTATGCTTTCCATCTTTGTAATAATTTGTTCAGCCTTAGGATCATTTTTATCCTGAAAACCAAAAGCTGTAAATAAAGAAGCAAAAATGATTATTAATAAAAACGAAAAGAGTAATTTTTTATTCATAAAAGTTCCTCCAAATTTATTAATTCAAATTTATTATATTAAAATTATTATATTAAAATTTTTTATAAATTTTTTACCAAATTAATGAACGGCATTAAGTGCATCTATTGGCTTAATTTTACCTGCATATTTTGCTGGAATGTATGAAAAAATTGCTGAAAATAAAGTTAGAACAATAAGGATGCTAATCATATCTAAAAATTTTGGTATTAAAACAAGATGACCTTTATCAAACAGGAAACTGATATCTATAGGAACATTGAATTTGATAACCTGTCCAAATAATACAATTAAAATCAGGGATATCAATATGCCTAAAATAGTAAATATCATAGCCAAAAAGATATTTTCATATATATAAAGTCCAACAACTTTATTTGCTGACATTCCTATGGTTCTCATTGTTCCAATCTCTCTCATCTGATCATTAATTGTCATTCTTATATTAACATATAATGAGATACCTATTATCAAAAGCATTACAAGAGTTACAATATAAGCAAATGTTCTAATACTATTTATCATCTGATTCAAAGCAGATAATATCTCCTCCAAAGTAAAAATAGTAAGATGATATTTATAAATTGGGCTTTCAGTAAATATTTTTCTTGATTTAGTATTACCACCCATTCTGATGCCACCTTCCTGTCGTTGAATAACGGGTTTTTCAACCATATAGGTAGGGTCTTTTGAAAGTTCTTTTATCAAAATCATCCTTTTTTCATCTGCACCTTTTATCGATTCTGTAAAAATAAGCAAAGATGAAGCTGCCTTTTCAGGATAAAGCATTATTTTTTGTAAATATTCAAAATGGGAATATATCATGTTCTGAGCAAAAGGATTTGTATTTTTATATATCCCTTTTATTATAAATGTTGCAGTATTATATGCACCATAAATTGTCTTAGTAGATACAATAAATTCATCATTTAAATTAAACTCAAAATAATTTGCAAGATCAACTGGAATTATTACTGCTCTTTCTTCACTTAAAAATTCATCAAAGTTTCCTTTGACAAAGTTTATCTGAGATTTTAAAGATTGACTTTCTCTTTCAAGAACAACTCCAGTAATAGAAGAAGATTTAGTATATCCTTTATTGTAAATCCTGCTGAACATCGATATTCTTGGATAGATTTCTACCTTACCTGAAAAAGTCTTCCTTATTGCATCTTCAATCTTGAAATAATCGGGAATGATATCTAAGATTTTACCATTATCCTTATATTGCCCATATACATTAAGATGACCTACAAATGATTTTGAAAGGTTGTTCCCAAAATTTATTATAACTCCATTTGTAAATGCAAGTAATATCATCAAGATGATAGCTACAATTGTATATGTTATACCAAGAGAAAAAGTCCTTTTTTTATCTCTAAATATATTTCTAAATGCTATTTGAAGTATAACAGTATTCATCTTTATCTCCAATCTTTTTACTATTACTTATTCTAATTCTTTTTTAATTCTTTTTATCAATTACAACTATATTTTTTCAGACATTGCTTTTACTGGTGGTATCCTTGTTGCAAGACGTATTGGATAATAAGTTGCTATTATCGATATTATTAATATAAGGATAAATCCCATAATTATTGATGAAAAAGAAAAGATAAAATATAGTTTTCCACCTCCAAGAAGGACTTCTGCTATCATTTTAGGAATATTAAGTCCAAATTTTTGAAAATATAAAACAAAAGGAAGTGAAAAAATAACTCCCGCAATAAATCCAGTAAAATTCACCATAAGGGATTCTGATATAAACATGTTTTTTATAAAATTTTTACTTGCTCCAATTGCTCTCATTGTCCCTATTTCATAATATCTTTCATTAACATTAATAATAAGCGTATTCATTATTATGATACCGACAATGATGAAGATTAATGTTGTTGTAATCAATATAAAGATCCTCATTGCATTTGATATCTGATCAAGCCCTCCTGAAGCTTCATTGTATGGAACAACCTTATAAGAATATTGATCAGCATATTTTTTAAAATGTTGTAATGCATCATTAAGCTGAACCCCTTCTTTTAGCTTGACTGCTATCATAGTATAACCACTTAACTTTGTCTGTGAAAGATTTTCGATTTTCAACTCTTTTGTAAAATCAACATCTTCTGATGCAAAGATATCTTCTTCACTTGAGCTTGACAATGCTTTTGAAAGTTGTTCCGATGGATTGACTATTTCAAATCCGACAAAGTTATACAGATTTGAATAGGTCTTCATATCAATAAAACATGTACCGCTTAAAATCCTCTTAAAAGCCTTATACTCAAAAATACCAACCACTGGTATTTTGATGGCATTTACACTACCATTTTGTGTGAAAGCAACAACAGTAATCAAATCTCCGACTTTAAGTTCTTTATTATATCTTTTTTTAAATCTATCACTTATATCCTTTTCAATAAGAATTCCCTCTGTATATTTTTCTTGATTTTCTTGATTTAAGCCAAAAAAAGATCCTTCAAGTAAATTTATATTTTGAAAAACCTTTTGATATCTTACTGGATCTATTGCATTGAAAACTAAAAAAAGTTCCTGCTCTTCTTCTTGCTGATTTGCCCTTAATTTATCTTCTTCACTAACTTCTATTGTAGCAAAATTCTGGGTAAAAGGCACAAATTCTTTGACTATTGGATCGTTCGATAAAAATTCCTCTATTTTTTCAATATTTGAAATGTTTTGAAGTGGCGATATAAAAGAAAAAGGAGATGGTTTATCTTTAGATTTTTGAGAATATATTATTAAATCTCCAGTAAAATTATCTATAATTGCCTTTTTAGAATAATAACTTGCTGCATCGACAAAGGATTGTCCTAAAATTATCAATATCGTTCCAAAAAAGACAAGAAAACAGATTGCTATCATTTTCCCTTTATGTCTTAAAATAGATCTAAATGCTATTTTCAAGTATTCCATATTTTTTCCTTATTATTGCTTAAAAATTGTTATTTAAAAGCATTGAATTTATAAAGATTAAGAATCTATAACCTTACCATCATGAATCCTTATAACTCTTTGAGCATGTTTCATAATATCTGGATCATGAGTAGAAAAGATAAATGTTGTCTTTTCAATTTCATTTATTTCTTTCATCAATGAGATAATCTTATCACCAGTTTCAGAATCAAGATTTGCAGTTGGTTCATCAGCGAGAACAATAACCGGCTTTGTCACCAAAGCTCTTGCTATTGCGACCCTTTGACGCTGGCCTCCGGAAAGTTCAGATGGTTTATTTTTAATCCTATCTTCAAGTCCAACTTCTTTAATTAGTTTCATTACTCTTTCTTTCCTCTCATCTTTAGATATATTTTTCTGCAAAAGAAGAGGAAATTCTATATTCTCATAAACATTTAAAACTGGAATAAGGTTAAAAGACTGGAATATGAATCCAAGTTTATTTAATCTATAATTAGTAAGTTTTTTATCATCAAATTTTGAAACATCTTCATTATCAATTAAAACAGTTCCTTCGGTCGGTTTATCAATACATCCAATAAGGTTTAAAATCGTGGTCTTACCGGAGCCAGAAGGACCAGCAATACAAACAAATTCACCTTCTTTGATTGCAATATTTACGCCTCTTAAAGCATGTACCTCTGTTTTATCCAGCATATAAACTTTCTTAACAGACAAAAGTTCAACTACATTCATGATCTCTCCTTCTAATTTTAATTTTAACCTAAAATCAAAAATTAAATTTTTTCGTGTATTAATGTCTTAGTTCACTAATATTATAATTTTTTTTTATATAAAATCAAGCGATTTAAAAAATATATTTAAATACTCTTGAATTAAATCTATTGCCTAACTTATCTTTAATAATTTTTTGTCTGTATTTATCTTTATATATTTATAATTTATTCATCATTCAATATATAGTCAATCTTTTAATTGGATAATTTTGCATTTTCCGGTTATGAATTCAAGTGGGAGATGAAATTGAAATAAAATTATGATTTTTAATAAATTTTTTAATGAAAAATAAAATTAAAAAATATTTAAAAAATACTTAAAATTTCATTAATTTTTCTTGAAAATTTTAAATAATGTTCTATAAAATTATTATTAAATGGAGGAAAGAATGAAAAAGTGTATTTTATTGTTTTTTCTTGTATTATTAATTGCTACCCCTATTTTTGCACAATCTTCAAATGATCCCTCTAAATATTTTCAATCTTATTTAGAAAATGGAGATTTATCTATATATGCATCAATTGGCTGGTTTTGGGGTTTTTGTCTTAATGGTGGCGCAGAACTTGTTCTTGGACAGTGGAATATTGCAGATATTGTCCCAATCGATTTTTCAGTTGGAGTAAGAGTACTTTATGAAGGATGGTCCATTTATAGTTATAGCTATTATTATTTTGGAGCATCCCCTATGTTCATTATTCATATTGGAACAACAGGAAATTTAGATTTTTACGAAGGAATAGGATTGGGTTTTTGCTTGACAAATGATACTGGTTTATTTTTAAATGGCTTTAGTCTAGGCTTTTCAGCTGTATCTGGTGTCGCATGGTATCTTTCTAAAAATCTTGGACTTATTCTTGAATATGCATATGTAGGCTATGCAAGCACATGGGGTGTTGGAATTACATTGAAATTATAATGTTTTTATTTAAATTTAGTTAATTAAAATTTTTTTAAAAAAACATTAAAATAGGCTATCCTATAAATAAAAAAAGGATAGCCTTTTTTTTAATCTAAAATTTATCAAATTATTTTTAAATTTTATTTCATAGTTCGGATTATTATTCGTGGGTTAATATTATTATAAAAAAAATATCACTTTTCTTTTTTCAATTTTATATTAATTATTTTATAAAAATAACATAGAGCAATTATGAGAAAAAGATTGTTTTATCTTTTTATTATTTCAATATTTTTTATTTTTATAATTAGTATTAGCTCATATGGACAAGATAGAAAACAGCAAAATTGGGCTATATCTTATATAAACAATAGCCCTTTTATATTCTCTATTTCAGGTAGTCTTATTTTTTCATTTACCGGGATGGTTGAGATGAATCTTGGTAAATTTTATTTTGGTCAAATTCCACTTAACTATTGTTTTAGTTTTATTTCTGCACTTTTCATACAGGGCTCTACCTTTTCACTCGCTTTTTCGCCAATATTGACTGTTCATCTTGGACTTGCTTCAGTTCCTATTGAATTTATCGAAGGCATTGGTTTAGGAGTCGGTTTTGAAGCTTCTGATCAAATCAAACCTAAAATAGGTTTTACTGCTTTATTTCAGTTAAATTATTATTTAAGTAAATATAATGGAATTTTTTTACAGATCTCTTCGATTTCGGGATATATGAATTGGGGATTTGGAATATTTTTTAATACTGTAGGAGGTAAAAAGTGATTACTAGAAAACAAAAAGTTTTTTTTACTTTAACTATATTTTTTATTCTTCTTTTTATATTTGTTGCTCAAGATTATTCGCATCTTTTAAAGTATTCGACTTTTACTTTAGATAATGGTTTAACGGTATATCTTGTTCCAAAAACCGATATGCCTTTAGTATCTGTCTGGCTTGCATCAAAAACAGGAGCTTATACTGAAACTCCTGATACAAATGGTCTAACCCACCTTTTCGAACATATGTTTTTCAAGGCAAATAAGCATATGAAATCTGCTGTGGATTACTATAATGCAATAAATAAATATGGTATAATTTACAATGGTTTCACCTCAAAAGAATATGTATATTATTTTTATATACTTCCAAAACATCTTCTTGAACCAGCTGTAAGATTAATGCATGATTCAATAGTCTATACTGGACTTGATCCTGAAGAGCTTGAGAAAGAAAAACAGGTAATAATTGAAGAATATAACCTACGAAATTCGGATCCAGATTATTATCTTACGAGCAGATTGATGCCCGAAGCTTTATATCAGGATCAATTTTATAGATTTGATGTTATAGGTGACATGGAAGTTGTCAAATCTGCAACAGTAGAAAAACTTCAAAATATAAAAAATAACTTTTTCATACCTAAAAATTCTGCACTATTTATAGTAGGTGATTTTGATAATGCAGAAGCAAAAAAAATTGTTTCAAATACTTTTAATGATTGGCAGGGGAAAGACCCAATAACTTTGAAAATTAATCCTGTTAAGGATCTTACACAAAATGTTGTTAAATTTAACTACATGCAAAACCCTTACTATGCAAAAATTTATATAATGTTAAATGGTCCTGGCAAAAATGATGCTGATGGAGAAAGACTTGGATATGCTGCAGATGTGCTTTTTCAAAGTTTGGTTATGCAAAATCATCCATTTGGAAAAGTTTTATCAAACTATGTATATAGCTGGGATATATACTATGTTACAAATCTTTATGATGGACCAATATATTTTGAAGCAGTTGTGCCTGTTAATCAGGTAGGCAATGTATATAAAATATTTAAAGAAAATTTTAATAAGATAGTTAATGATGAATCATTCTGGAATAATCCTTCATTTATTAATGCTGCAAAACAAGCTTTAGCAATGAATCAGATAAAATTAAACAAGGTTCGTGATATTGAAATGGTTGGTTCTTTTGTTTGCAGAACATGGAGTACCAATTCTTTCCCTAAAATTCTTGATCTATTCAATGAGTATAATAATGTAAAAGATACAGATATAAAAGAATTTATTCAAAAATATCTAGCCAATAAATTCTGGGTATTAGGAGTCTTAATTAATAAAGAAAAAGCAGCTTCCTATCAATATGAAAAATTATTAAAATAAAAAGTATATAATTACAAAAAATTGGAGAAATAGAATATGAGAAGATTAAAAGTCTATTATATTTTTATATTAATTGTTTTTTCTGCATTTCTTTTATCATCTTCGGGATGCGCAACAACTCCGACAAAGCTTGATGATAAATTTTTTAGCACTATAAAAAAGATTGGTACAGAGGTTGACTCTATTTATTACTTCAAATTGCCAAATGGAATATCTGTTTATCTTTATCAACAGCCAAAAAATGAAACAGATTATGAATCCTCGACTTTATATAATTCAGTATGGATTAGTTATATTTTTAATAACTTAGCTGTTTGTATGTCGGGATTACCAGCTGGAACTCAAAATGCACTTGCAGATATTTTATATTATATACCTGGTAAAAATTATGATTCAGATAAATTTGAAAAACTTTATAACTCGGGCTATCTTTCTTCTCTTAATTATGAGATGAGAGAAGATTTTTATAGAATTAATATAAGTAGTAGTCCAACATATTTTAATTCCTATCTTACAGATATTCCAGTAGATATATTAAATAAATCTATACCTCAAAATATAGATTTTAAGGCTCTTGTAAAATCATATACCGAGTTTTTAAATAAAAATAGTTATGACTTAAATTGGCTTGTATATCGACTTGCTGAAAAAAATGCTTTTGCAAATACACAATATTCCCATCTTCTGGATTATCCTGAAACATATTCTCGTTTATCATATAACTCAGTCACAACTTTATATAAAAGATTAATTCAGCCTAAAAATTTAACTATTATCATCCGTGGTAATAAAATCAATCCACAAGCTGCAGCCAATATTATATGGGAAAAATTTTCTTTTCTTAAAAATAAAGAAACAGATATAGATAAAATACAATTTTCTGAGATCGATCCCGTTAAGTTAAATAAAAAGAATTTTGCTTATACTATTTCTAAAGACTCAAAAAACTCTTTAATAGCGGGATATTTTCCGGGACCTCTTACAAATTCACCTGATATTCCTTCTTTTGTTGCAGCATTAAATATATTAAGTAAAAAGCTATTTATAAATGTAAGGATTAAAAATAATGGTGCGTATCAGATAGATGCATTCCCTTACTTTTTAAAACAATCCTGGGGAAATATTCTTTATAATACAAATGATATAAACGGTTCTATGAAAAATATAAGATTGACAATACAGGAACTAAAAAAAGATGGTATTTCAGATGAAGATTTAGAAGGATTTAAAAATTATTTTATAACAGTATATTATCTTTATCAATCGTATGGAAAAGATAAATTTAATCTTTTTTATAATTCACTTGTTAGATTTAATGAAGATTACGATAGATTTTTTGTTAATTACCTTCAAACATACCTTAATATTAGTAAAGAATCTGTAAATAATATTATTAAAAAATATTTTAATTATTTTTATTGGGGTTTAGTTGCTCCAGATGAGAATACTATTAAATCTATTCAGGATGGAGTATTTTTCTATAACCCATAATTATAATACTTTAAACCTCGATTATTTATCTGATGATTTTTATTATTATTGAATTAATTATTACTGAATTATTATTGAATTATTATTGTTGAATTTTTATCACTGAATTATTATTTAATTGTTAGTACTTAATTATTACTAAATGAATTATTAGTGAGTTATTAGTGAAATTATTTTTTATTGAATTTGCTTCAAATGATTATAAATTTTAGGGGTTTTTAATTGAAATTAGAAGAAAAAGATTTACTTTATTATTTTAAGATAGCTAAAAAAGCTGCACTTTTAAGTGGTAATCTATTAAGAAAAAATTATAAAAAATTTTATAAGATAAATGAAAAAGGTATTAGAGATGTTGTTACTGAAATAGATAAAAAAAGTGAGAACTTTATAAAAAATTATTTTAAGAAATATACTCCACAGATTAATTTTTATGGTGAAGAAACAGGTGGTAATATTGAAAATCTAAGCTGGGTTGTGGATCCATTAGATGGAACTAAAAATTATATTCATAAAATTCCTTATTTTGGAGTTTCAATCGCTCTTTGTTTGGATTTAAAACCAATTATTGGTATTGTATATTTCCCGCTACTTAACAAATTATATTGGGCTATTGAAGGGAAAGGTGCATTTTTGGAGGTTAAATCTACTTTTTTAAATAAAATATTCTGTAATTTTGATTTCTTAAATAGAATATCGAGTAGATTTGACATTTTTAATAAAATTAAGAAACTAAATATATCAGATACAAATAATTTATCTTCTTCTTTCCTTGCAACCGGTTTTCCACATTCTAAAAGCCATCTTGTTTCTAACTATATAGTCGAACTTGAAGCCATACTTAAAAATGTTTCGGCCGTTAGAAGACTTGGTAGTGCAGCTTTTGATCTATGCTCTGTCGCTGAGGGAACTTTTGATGCATTCTGGGAATATGGACTTGAAAGCTGGGATGTGGCAGCGGGGGCTTTAATAGCAAAAGAAGCAAAAGCTTTTATTTCTAATGCAAGTGGCGGTAATTGGGATATTAAATCTGATTCAATACTTGCTTCAAATCAAAATTTAAAAGATCAACTACTTATGTTAATTAAAAATTCTCATAAATAACTTTAATGTTAATATTTTATACAACTATATTTCATTTTTATTAATAAAAAATCAAACAATTTCCAAATTTATATTTTCTCATAAAAAAGAAAATTATTTAATAAAAAAAGCCCGCAAAAAATGCGGGCTTTACTTTGTTTAAAAGGTACTAAATATTATTTTTTACCTTTTAGTTGTGCTCTTAATTTTGTATCGATATCTCTATATTTAGAGTAACCATATCCGATATCTCTATAGAAATAGTTAAGAACCCATTTGTAAACTAAGCTATAAGATTGTCTGTGAACACCAAGAACCCATGGGCAATCTTCAGCAGCTAATTTTGCAGCTTTTGCATAAAGTTCATTTCTGAGTTTTGATTCACCCATAACTTTGAACTGATCATATAAAGCATTGAATTCTGGGTTATTATAGTTAGCTGCATTTGGACCAGGAGCTGCGTTTGGACCATAGAGAAGTTGTAAGAAATTCTGAGCATCTGGATAATCAGCACCCCATGCGATACCACCGATCTGAACTTCATGTTTATCAATTTTACCTAAGAATGTTGGCCAGTCGGTTGTTTCGATGTTTAATGTGATACCAATTTTGCTCCATGCATCTTTGTCAAATTCAGCCATCTGTCTTGATGTTGTAGAAGTAAGTGTAGTATATGTGAAAGCAGGTAAGCCTTTTCCTTCTGGATAACCCGCTTCAGCAATAAGTTGTTTTGCTTTTTCTACATTGTATACACCGTATGGGTTAACATATTTTGGATCATAACCACCAAGTCCTGGAGGAATAACTGTCTGTGCTTTGATAGCTCTGTTGTTATAGAAAATCTGAATCATCTTGTCTCTATCAATAGCCATTGACATAGCTTGTCTTAATTTTCTGTTTTTTCCAAGAATAGGATCTTCCATATTGAAGAATGTGTATGTTACATCAAGAGTTGGGTTAATATCAAGAATAAGACCTTTGTCCTTCATTTCTGGAGTAAGTTCTTTTGTAGGAGTAATAGCTTTTGCAAACTGATCTTTTGGAATACCACCAACATCAAGTTCGCCAGCCATCAACTTTAACCATGCTGGGTTTGACTCTTCGATAACATAATATACAAGTTTATCGATAAAAGGAAGTTTCTTTCCAGCATATGCCAAAAGTCCAGCAGCTTTAGCTTTTTCGCCACCTTCTTTTGGATAATAAACAGCTCTGTAGTATGGGTTTCTGACAAGTACAAACTGGTTATCTATAATAGTTTCCTTATAGTTCATTGCATATGGACCTGTTCCGATAGGATGGTTGATCCATTCATCACCCCAAACATCCATAACTTCTTTTGGAACTGGCCATGTAAATGTCATGGCAAAACAATAAAGAATCTGTGGATAAGGTTGTGTTAAAGTGATGCTGAATGTGTAATCATCGATAATTTTAACACCTTCTGGGAGTTTGTTGAAATCAGCTTTACCAGCTTTTTCAGCTTCATCTCTCCATGTATCAAAACCTTTGATGAAACCGTCAAAAAGCCACCAACCACCAGATTCTGTGTTATTTGGATCACCAAGTCTCAAAAGTGTGAAAACGAAATCTTTAGCCATTACATTTCTGCCTTTCCCATTTTTGAAGACTTTTTTCTCTGGATCATAGTATGTTACACCTTTTTTAATCTTAAATGTATAGGTCATGTTGTCTTTTGAAACAGTAGGCATACCATCTGCAAGACATGGCTCAAGTTCATAGATGTCAGAAAGGTACTTATACTGGAAAAGACCTTCAAAAATGTTTCCGCCAACAGTTGCTGTATAAAGATCTGTTATAACTGTTGGGTCAAAACCTTTAATTTTTTCTGGAATTGAAGCATAAAAGACTTTCTCTTCTTTTGCACTGAAGCTAAACATCATAGCAATTGCAAAAACAAGAAAAAGTGCAATAGCTGCAACTTTTAATGCATTTCTCATAATGAGTTCCTCCTACTTCATTAATTTATTTATAATAATCAATTAAAATATGTCAAGTGAATTTTTAATTTTTAAAAACAATTTTATAAAACAAAATTTGTTTTTATTTTATTATTAATTTAAAAATTGAAAAAATTATTATATTAAATATACTGATATAGCCTTAAATTAACTAGAAAAATTTGAAATAATATAATTAAATTGTTTTTGTTGATTTTTACAGATATTTACAAGGATAAATTTTCATGATTTTTATTAACATTTTTTTATCTAAATTAACTAGTTTTAATAATTATTGTATCAAAGATCCACTTATTTTCCCTATTATTGCAAATAATGAACTTAAAATTACAGATAATAAATTTATATCTTCAGATAAAAATATTGGAAAAAGTTTCAATAACTTGGTTTGTAATTATATTGATGATGATAATTTAAAGAATGTAATAAAAGATTTTACAAAAATTATCAGAAATCTTTCAGATGATAACTTTTGTGAACTAAAAGATCTAGCCGATCAGCAAAAAAACATTAATTATATAAAATTTTGTACTATAGAAATTATTACATTTCTTTCTTCACTCTTTGCTTTTGGTTCAAGAATATCTATTATAAATTTTTTATTAAAACTTTATAAATATTTCCCTCCATATGATATAGTAAAAAAAGACATTTTTAATGAAATTCAAAATATAATTAAAAAAGCAAATATAAATATAATTGAAAATATAAGAAATGAAAATAGAATTGAAAATAAAAATGAATATAGGAATATAAATGAAAATATAAATAAAAATAGAAATAAAAATAGTAATGAAAATGTGAATATAAATGAAAATATAAATGAAATTACAAATAGGAATGAAAAAAAATTTAAGAATCTCTATGAAGAACTAAAAGCAAAACTTGAAAGTGATGAAAACTTTCCATATTATCGATGGATAAATAAAAAAATAGTGTTTTTTTTAATTCTCTCCTTAAATCTTTTCTATAAAAATCATCATTCCATATATGATTACTGTTCAAAATTGATTATCAACAATCCAGGTTTATCTTATCTTGAGGCTATGATTTGTTTTTCCAATAAATTATTTGAAATAATAGAAGAGCAGGAAATAAAAAGTAAGATTATTTTAAATAAAAAAGAAAAAATAATACTAAAAAACTTTTTACCACAATCCTTAAATTCAACTTCGGCAAAAAGATACAATCTTTTTTTAAAATGGGTAATAAGGCAAAATTTTCCTGATTTAGGATTATGGTCAAATCTTGACAATTCAGTATTTGATCAAAAAAATCTTTTTTTCCCTCTTGATATTCATATATTAGAAATTACATCATTTTTATTTAAATATCTTATCGAAGCTATCTATTTTAATTTATATAAAGAAAAATATTATAAAATCTATGAAAATTGTTTTGAAATAACTTTTGATAATTTTGAAAATCAATTGAACCTGCTTTTAATGGATAAAGAAAAGAAGAATAAATCAAAATCGATAAATAATATAAATTTAAAAGAGCAAATTATAAATAAAAGTGAACTTGATAATGAAAATAATGAGATAGAATATCCTATATATAATAAAGTTATCAGTCTTATATACAATCGATATGAAAATAAGGAGAGAAAAGAAAATATTAATCTTTTATTAAAGGAATTTTTTGATGAAGTAGTTGAATTAGGTAATAATGCTAAAAAATTATTTGATTTTTCAAAGGAAGAAAAATTATTTTATTTTTATAAATACTTAAAAGAGAATAAAAGATTTTTCGAAAATTCTTTTAAAAGAAGTTCTATTTTTTTAAATAAAAAAGAACATTTGAAGGTTATTACAGATTTTTATAAGATTTTTGAAAAAGATGATCCTCTTATCTTTGATTTACCTCTTTCAATTATAAGATCACCGATATTAAGAAAACAAAAATAATAATATAAACTTATAAAAGAAAAAATTTATAAAAGAGATTAAAAAAATATCTTATAAAATAAAAAAGACTTATAAAAAAATATTATGAGGGAAAAAGATGATAAAAGATATTATTAAAAAAGATGAAGATTTTTATTTTAAGTGCTTTAATTGTGGAAAAGTTTATCCTATTGAAAAAGGAAGATATCTTTGCGATGAATGCAGTAAAAAACAGGAAAAAGGCAAACCATTATCTGGACTTTTAATGGTAGAATTCAGTACTTCTTATATAGATAAAATCAAAGAAAATTTTTCTATAGATTATAAAAATATAAATTTTATTAATAATCAAAATGATAAAAGTGATATTGAAGAAAAAAGAAGCGAGCAAATATTTTCAATTCCAATTAAACCTTTTTTTCCATTCGATAATTTACCAAATCTACCTATCGGAAATACACCTATTATAAAATCTAAAAAACTTGAACAAATTCTTGGTATATCAAGTCTATACTTGAAATGGGAAGGGGTAAATCTTTCGGGTTCATTTAAAGATAGAGCATCAATACTTGTTTCAACAGCTGCAAAGGAGTTTAATGAAGAAAATATAGTTGTTGCTTCAACTGGAAATGCTGCTTCTTCAATGGCAGCCATAGGTGCAGCAAACAACCAGAATATCTATATTTTTGCCCCAAAAAATGCTCCAGTTGGAAAACTTGCTCAAATTTTACAATATGGAGCAAAACTTTTTTTGATTGATGGAAGCTATGATGATGCTTTTGATCTTTCCATGAAATTTTCAAATCAAACTGGTTTTTTCAGTAGAAATACCGGATATAACCCATTTACTATTGAAGGTAAAAAATCTGTTGCATTTGAACTTTTACTTAAAGATAAAGGTTATTTTAATAAAAATTTCGAACATCCTTTTCATTTCGATACTTTTGATATTATTTTAGTTCCTGTTGGAGATGGTGTTATAATAAGTGGTCTTATAAAAGGTTTTTTGGATTTACAGAAGTTTGGCTTTATAGAAAGACTTCCAGTTGTAATAGGTGTTCAGGCAGAAGGAAGTAGCTATATCTACAAAGCATTTAATAGTGGGATTTTTAGTGATAACTATAATTCGCAAACCATAGCAGATTCAATAAGTGTAAATAGTCCAAGATGTGGATATATGGCGATTGATCTTGTAAAAAAAACAAATGGATTTTTTATAACTGTAGATGATCAAGAGATTTTAGAAGCCCAGCATCTACTTGCTAAAACAACTGGTGTTTTTGCTGAACCTTCTTCAGCTTCAACAATTGCTGCGATTTTTAAAGAAAATAAAATTTTTAAGGATAAAAATGTTGCAGCGCTTATAACAGGTCATGGTTTAAAAGATATTAATAGTGCATTAAAAATTATTGATAAACCCAATCCAATTAAAAATAATTTTGATGCAGTAATGGATTATTTCAAAAAAATAATAAAAAATTAAAAAATGAAAAAGAAAAAACCTTATGAAAAAGAAAGGATAATCTCTGCTATAATACTTGCCTCTGGAGCTTCTCAAAGATTTGGAAGTTGTAAATATATAGAAAAAATTAATGGTATTCCTCTAATATATTGGAGCTTAAGGCCATTTATCGAGCTTTCAGAAAAATATAAAACAATAATAACTTTGGTTGCAGGTCCTTTTTATGATACCTTTATCCAGCTAATGAAGAATAATAAAGAGCCTTTTTATAATAGAACAATTCAATTTATTGAAGAAAAAGATATTGACTTTAATTTATCAATAATTGGCAATCTTTTTTCTAATAAAAAATCATCAAAAGGCAAAAACTTAAAATTAGAAACAGATAAAAATATATTAAAATAAATATCTGCAAAAATTAAAATTTTTAAAAAGGAATGTTTTTTTTATATAAAAAAGGTTTAAATTTAACTTTAAAAATTTTCAAGAATAAAATGAATTTTACAAAGTTTAATAAAACAATTATAATATCTTTAGCAGATATGCCATTTATTAAACCTGAAATAATACTAAATCTTACCGATAAATTGAATTCGAATTTTATTGATTATTCAGTTCCTTATTTTATGGGGTATACTAAAATTCTTAATAAAGATTTAAATACAAATAAAATTATTCAAGGAAAAAAAGGGCATCCAATTGCATTAAAACCTTCTTTTGCATTGAAAATTTCAAAACTTGATGATAAAATCACATTAAGAGATGCATTAAAAATCGGAAAAATAAAGTTATTGAAAACAGAAGATGAAGGAGTCTTAATTGATATAGATAAAAAAGAAGATATTGATATAATAAAGACATTGATATATTGATACTATTGTGAATAAATATATCGCTATCAGTAAAAAAAAATTTATTAGTTTAAAATCCGGAGAAAAATATGGATAAAAAAGAAAGTGAGATTGAAATTCTTGATAAGACAACAAAAAATCAAAAAATTCGAGTGGATGTGTGGGAAAAACTCAGGGGTGAAATAAAATATACAGATGACTATACTTTCAAAGATATTCTTTATATATCAATAGTAAGATCAAAGATTCAAAGAGGGAAAATAAAATCAATTCAACTTCCACATATTCCAAGGGGATATTTTGTTTTTGGACCATCTCATATACCAGGATCAAGAGTATGGCATTATCTTCTTGATGATTGGATGTTTTTGACAGAAGAGAATATCAATTTTTATGGTGAACCTTTACTTTTAATAGCAGGTCCGCAACTTTCAATATGCAAAAGGCTTTGTGAAGAGGTCCAGATTGAATATGAGCAAATTAAACCTATTAAAAATATAGTTGATGCATTTTCAAATGAAATACCACCAATTTATCAAGGTGAAAATGGTAAAAATATATTTAAAAAACTTGGTTATACTTTTGGTGATATATCTATTTTAAGTGCTGAACCACTTGATATTACTAAAATACTTGAATATGAAACATATACGAAAATTAAAAAAGGCAAAGAAAATATTATTATTGAGGAAATTCTCCATACTGGTCTTCAGGAACATGCATATATTGAACCTCAAGGTTTTATAGCATGGATGGAAGATGATATTATAAACTTAAAAGGCTCCATTCAATGTCCATTTTATGTTTTAAAAGCTATCTGCCAGCTTCTTGATCTTCCGCCTGAAAAAATAAGAATCCAGCAGGCTGCAACAGGTGGTGGTTTTGGTGGAAAAGAAGAATATCCTTCAATACTTGCTTCTTTTACAGCTTTGGTTACCTATCTTACAAAAAAACCTTCGAAACTTATACTTGAAAGAACAGAAGATATTGAAACAACAACAAAAAGACATCCATCAGATATTATGCTAAGGATTTTAGCTAACAAAGATGGTAAAATTAAGAGTATAGAAAGCGATATAATACTTGATGCAGGAGCTTACTGTGGGATATCACCAATAGTTCTTGCAAGAAGCGAAATAGCTGCCTGTGGAATCTACAAAGTCGAAGCTGCCCGAGTTGAAGCAAAAGCTGTTGCAACAAACAATGTGATATCAGGTGCATTCAGGGGTTTTGGCGCTCCTCAAAGTTTTTTTGCACTTGAAACTACTATTAATCATCTTGCAGATAAACTTGAAATAAGTCCAATATCTATTAGAAAAAATAATCATCTAAGAAAAGGTGATTTTAGTGCGACTGGTGGTAAGATGCGACAGGATGTTTTACTTTCTGAAATGCTTGATTGGATAAATGAAAGAACAGATTTTGAGAAAAAATATTTTGAATATAGAAGAAAAAGCAAAGAATTTATAGATAAAATTAAAAAACAAAAACCAACAAAAAGAATTTTAACACTTGAAAATCAGATTATTAAATATGGCGATATTTTTAAGGGAATCGGAATTTCTACTGTTTTTCATGGATGTGGATTTACAGGAAGAGGCGAAGAAAATATAAAGGCAACGGTGAGAATAAAGTATTTTCCTCAAAATTATTATTCATTTGAATCGGGTGATGATAAAAATCAAAAATATATAGTTGAAGTATATGTCGCTACAGTTGAAATTGGACAGGGAATGCTTACTGTCTTTACAGATATAGTCGCAGATATCTTTCAAATTCCAAGAGAATCTATAAAAATAATCAGCGGCGATACTCATCTTGTTCCAGACTCAGGTCCTACAGTTGCAAGTAGAACCACGATGATTGTTGGTGGTTTAATATATGATGCCTGCGAAAGAATCAAAAAAAGTGGTGAAACTGATGTTACTTTAACTTACAAAAGTCCAGATGATATTAAATGGGATGAAGTAAAATCTCAGGGAGATGCCTATCCTGCATATTCATGGGGAGTTTGTGTTACAGAACTTGATTTTTCATTTTTGACTTTTACGGGCAAGATAAATAGGATGACAAGCTGCTTCGATATTGGTAAAGCATTAAATGAAGATGCTGCCATTGGTCAGGTAATAGGTGGTTTCGCTCAAGGTCTTGGATGGACTGTCATGGAAAAATGCGAAACAAAGGATGGAAGGATTATGCAAAGGGCTTTTACTGACTATGCTATACCGACAAGTCTTGACATGCCCGAGGTTGAGGTTAAGTTTTTTGATAATCCTTATGATAAAGGTCCTTTTGGAGCAAAATGCCTTGGCGAGCTTCCTTTTGTTCTCTCTCCCGCTTCTATTTTACATGCTTACGAAGTCGCAACTTCTATGCATTTTTATAAGATACCATTAACATCTGAGTTGATATATAATAGTTTGTTAATTTAATATTTTTTGATTGTTTATTTTTAATTTTTTAACTTTTTATTTTTGTTTTTGATTCTTTAATTTTTATATGGATTTTCTATAATAAACTTTTTATAAAAATTGGAGGAAAGATGCTGGTTGAAATAGAAGTTGATGGAATCTTGCAAAGAATTGAAACCGAACCCACAAAAAGGCTTTTAGATATTTTAAGAGATGATTTAAAAATAACATCTATTAAAGAAGGATGTGGCGAAGGAGAATGTGGGGCATGCTCTGTTTTAATAGATGGAAAACTTGCCACAAGCTGCATAGTAAGTGCATCAGCAGTCAATAATAAAAAGATAACTACATTGGAAGCAGTTAAGAAGACAGAGCTTTTCTCTATAATTGAAGATTCATTTGCAAGATTTTTTGCAAGTCAATGTGGTTTTTGCACTCCTGGTATGATTATGGCTACTTACCATGCATTCAAAAAACTTATGGAAGATGAAAAATATAAGGAAAATTTGATAAGAGAAGGAAAAGTTAAGGATTATTTTGCAAAATCAATTGAAGGAAATTTGTGTAGATGCACAGGGTATAATCAAATAATAGATGCAATGATGGACATTTTTGCAAAAATAAATAAAAGGAATAACAATGGAAAGTGAAGTATATTATCCCCAAACTTTATCCGAACTTCTTGATATAATTTCACAAAATAAAGTGACAATATATGCGGGTGGAACAGATTTAATGGTAGAAAAAAGAAAAGGGAAATCTGTCCCCGCCGATATCAATTTACCTATTGTTCATATAAAGGATATTGAGCAGTTAAATACCATTGAAATAAAAGATGAGTTTATAGAAATTGGAGCATGCTGTTCATATACAAATCTTCTTTCAAGTCAATATATTCCAGATATCTTAAAAGATGCCATAAAGACCATTGGTGGTCCTGCATTAAGGAATTTTGGAACTATTGGAGGAAATATCTGCAATGCATCCCCAGCAGCTGATTGTGTTCCTGTTCTTGCAGTTTTAGATGCTATTTTAACTATTGAAAGTAAAAATGGGAAAAGAGAAACTAACCTTTATGATTTTATTTTAGGAAGAAAAAAGGTTGACTTAAAAGAGGGGGAAGTTTTAACAAAGATAAAAATACCTTATAAATATTTGGAAAATATCAAATATTACAAATTCGAAAAGATAGGTCTAAGGAATGCGATGACTCTTTCCAAAGTTTCTGTTGCAGTTATTGCAGAAAAAAAGATTCAAATAGCGTTTGGTGCTGTTGCTCCTAAATTTGTAAGAATAATTGAAAATGAGCAAATTCTATCGAGAAAAAAGATAAAATTTGACCAGTTTGTAAAATTGTATAAACCTTACTTTAGTGCAATAGATGATCAACGTTCGACAAAAGAATATAGAGAAGACACCGCCTGTATGATAGGATATAAACTTTATATCGAGGCTTTTGAAAAAATAAAATATAAATCTTAAATTTAGAGGAGTTACCGATGATTAACCTTAAAGTGAATGAAGAAGTTAGAAAAAAAAATATTCAAAGATGTAAAGAAAAGGGGATATTGATTCCAACTTTTGAAGAGATGAAAAATCCAGAAAAAATACCATCAAAAATAAAAGATGAGCTTAAAAAAATTGGACTTTGGGAGATAAATCCAAGAAATTTATATAGAATCACCTGGAAAAATGAGCCAAAGGAAAAAGGTGGTCTATTTGGTGGTGTAAATTTCATAGAATTTCCTAAAGAATTAACTGGGGTGGATGCTAAAATAATAGCTCTTGTTGGCAAATGGTTCCCAACAGGTGCACATAAGGTTGGTGCAACATTTGGTTGCCTTGTCCCTGCTCTTGTTACTGGAAATTTCGATAGTACCACTCAAAAAGCAGTATGGCCATCTACTGGAAATTATTGCCGTGGTGGTGCATTTAACTCAAAACTTTTAGGTTGTGATTCAATAGCCATTTTACCTGAAGGTATGAGTAAAGAAAGATTCGAATGGCTAGCCAACGTTGCAACAGAAGTCATAGCAACTTATGGATGTGAGAGTAATGTTAAAGAGATTTTTGATAAATGTAATGAACTTTCCAAAACAAGAGATGATGTTGTTATTTTCAATCAGTTTGATCAATTTGGAAATTATCTATGGCACTATGAAGTTACTGCCAATGCTATACTTGAAGTAATTGAAAAATATATCAAATCTGGGAAAAATCTTGCTGCTTTTATAAGTGCTACGGGTTCTGCTGGAACTATAGCTGCAGGAGACAAATTAAAAGAGCATTACCCAAACATGAAAATAGTTGCATCCGAAGCTCTTCAATGTCCTACAATTCTTGAAAATGGATTTGGCGCTCATAGAATTGAGGGAATCGGAGATAAACATATCCCATGGATTCATAATGTTAAAAATACAGACGCTGCAGTTGCAATTGATGACATTGAACCACTTAATCTTATAAGACTTTTCAATGAAACTGATGGTAGAAAATTCTTAAAACAGCAAAATATAGACGAAAAATTGGTAGATAACCTTGATTTACTTGGAATTTCTGGTTGTTCTAATCTTCTTTCAGCAATAAAAACAGCAAAATATTATGAATTAACTTCCGATGATATTGTTGTGACTATCTTAACAGATTCAATGGAATTATACAAAAGTAGAATCATAGAACTTAGAGATCAGCTTGGGGAATATAATATTCAGAAAGCGGCTGTTGACTACTACTCTACTTTGATAGGTCAAAAAATAGACAACTTTATCGAACTTGGATACAGGGATAGAAAGAAGATTCATAACTTAAAGTATTTTACCTGGGTTGAACAGCAGGGGAAAACTGTTGAAGAATTAAATAAACTATGGTATGATAAAACATTCTGGCAGGAACTTCGACAACTTACACCTAAGATAGATAAACTTATTGAAGAATTTAATAGAGAAGTAGCAAAATAAAATTAAAAATTAAAAAAACTAAAACTATAAAATATATTTTCCTATAACAAATTTTTATCTTTTCTGGGAGAAAGAAAATAATGCAAAACATCTTATATTCTATAGAAGATATTTTTAACGAAAATGCTCCATGTGTATTTGTAGAGGTTATCCATGCAACAAGTGGAACTCCATGCAAAGCTGGATTTAAGATGATTGTAAATGAAAATGGAAGGGTCGAAGGATCGGTTGGTGGCGGTGTTTTAGAAAAAGTCGCCATAGAAATAGCCCAGAAGATGATAAAAGATAATGAAAAAACTTCTATTTATACATTTGAACTTAAAAATGATATTCCAATTTCTCAAGAAAAAAATCTCGACAAAGAGCCAAAAAATTTATATGCTGCATGTGGTGGCATTGTTACACTATTTTTCGAATTTTATGATATGCTTACGCTTTCAATTTTTGGTTGTGGTCATATAGGACAAAATTTAGTTGAGATAACCAATGGACTTGGTTATAAGATTCAACTTTTCGATGTAAGGAAAGAAAGTTTAGATCAATTTTCTTCAAATTTTAATTCAAATTATATTAAGACTTTTCATCTTAAACCAGTTGAAAAAGAAGGTGAAACACTTTTCTTTGTCGATGAAATACCTCTTTCAAATCTTTTAAAAAATGATTCTTTTGTTGTCATAACGACCCATGGGCATACCTATGATTTTTCTATAGCAAAATATATATTAGATCTTGATAAAAAGTTCAAATATATTGGAATGATAGGGTCAAAAAACAAGGTAAAAGGTTTTGTCGATGAGTTAAAAGAAAAATCAAATAAATTATATGAAAAACTTCTATCTTCAAACTTCTATAGTCCAATAGGACTTGATATTGGTGGAATAAGCGCAAGAGAAATCGCCCTTTCAATTGCAGCTCAGATTCAATCTGTTAGATATGGAAAAAACAATAATAATCTTAGCATAGTTAAATAAGTTAATCTAGTCAAATAAAATTACTAAAATCGTATCTTAGTCATATTTTCTAATTTTCATTTCAAATTTTATCTTTAATTTATCTTTAATTTATCTTTAATTTATTTTTAATTTATTTTTATTTTTTCTATTTTTTCTATTTTTTTCAAACATAATTTTTATTTTACTTTATTTGTATTTTATCCATCTTTATTTTTGTTTTTATTTATTTTTATTTAACCTTAATAATTTTTTAATCTTCCGAAACTATTTTTAAGATAGGTGATTATTTAACATAGGTAATTATTTTAAGAAATTGGAGCAGATATGGTTAGAGGAATCTACACAGCAGCATCAGGTATGATAGTTCAAAATGAAAGGATAGATATTATTTCAAACAATCTTGCAAATGTTAGCACCACTTCATATAAGCAGGATCAGGCTATAATGAAGGAATTTCCTCAGATGTTGCTTCAAAGGACAAATGAAAAATTTTTCATCTTCGATAGTGGCGCTATAGATATAGCTCCAATAGTTGGTAAAATCGGAACAGGTGCTGAGGTGAATCAGAAATTTACTGATTTTCGAACGGGTGCTTTTATTCAAACCGAACATAATCTTGACTTTGCCATAGAGACAGAAGGTGCATTTTTCTCAGTCCAGACACCTTATGGTATTTTTTATACAAGAAATGGAGAGCTTAATCTTTCTGCCGATGGGACAATAGTTACAAAACAGGGTTATCCAGTTCTTGGAGAAAATGGACCTATAAATGTCGCAGGAAAAGATTTTAAGCTTGATCAGTTCGGTCAGGTATGGATTAAGGATTATAATAATACAAATTGGGAGATAAAAGATAGGATCCCATTTTACAGTTTTGCAGATTTGAAATATCTTGAAAAGGTTGGAGATTCATTTTATAAAGAAACAAAATATTCAGGTTATGCTCAGATTAGAGAAAAAAATCAGACAAGAATTCATGTTGGTTTTGTTGAAGGTTCAAATGTAAATCCAGTACTTGAAATGGTAAGGCTTATAGAGGCACAAAGAGCTTATGAGGCTAACTCAAAAACATTACAGGCGGAAGATGATGCTACAAATAGGGCTATAAATCAGGTGGGAAGAATTTAAGCATAGATGAATAAAATAAGAATTTGGGGGTTAAGATGATAAATTCATTATGGATAGGCGCAGTTGGAATGAGTGCACAGCAGACAAATATAGATGTAATTTCAAACAACCTTGCCAATGTGAATACAACAGGTTTCAAAAAAAGTAGAGCCGAATTTGAAGATTTGATATACCAGAAAATTAGAATGGCTTCAACTCCAATAATGGATGAGACAATAACACCTGTTCCAATCCAAATAGGTTATGGTGCGAAAGTTGCAGCCACCCAGAAGATCTTTGCTCAGGGTGCACTTCAAAATACGGGCGTCCCCACAGATGTTGCCATAATGGGCGAAGGATTTTTTAGGGTTCAACTTTACGATGGATCTTTTGCATATACAAGAGATGGTTCTTTTAAAGTAGATTCAAACGGGCAGATCGTTACTTCGCAAGGTTATAGACTTATCCCCGAGGTGATACTTCCAGAAGGTTTTGTCTATGAAGAGATAAACATAACCCCCGATGGAAGAATATTTGCAAAAGTTGCTGGCAATGATACCCCTATTCCTGTCGGTCAGATCCAGCTTTTTAGATTTACAAACAATGCGGGTCTTGAATCCATCGGTGAAAACCTTTTTAAGGAGACACAGGCTTCAGGTCCTTCCATTCCAGGTAATCCAGGTTCTGCGGGCTTTGGTTCAGTTCATCAGGGTTATGTCGAAATGTCAAATGTAAACACAGTCGAAGCCATGGTCAATCTTATCGTCGCACAAAGAGCCTATGAATTCAACTCAAAAAGCATAACCACAGCCGATTCACTTCTTCAAACAGCCATTGGAATGAAACGATAAAAAGCGATAAAAAAATAAAAATATGATAAAAAATAAAAAGATGATAAAAAATAAAAGGATAATAAAAAAATAAAAAGATAGGAAAAATTGAAACATTAAACAATAATAATAAGGAAAAGTGATAATAGAAAAACTAATAATATGAAAACGAAAAAATTAAAATTTTTTTTTTGCCTTTTAATTTTAATCCTACTTCTTGTACTTACCCTTTTTTCCTGCAACACAATGTATCAATTTTCAAGAACTTTAAATACTCAAAACTCCCCAATAAAAGATGATTTTAATTTCCCCGAAAAAAAGGAGCTTGGTCAGTATTTAAATCTTATAGATTCAAATATCAGAATAAATCTACTTTTAAAAACTGGTGAAAAATTTATTATTAAATCAGATTCGCCTATTTATAAGGATAATAAAGCAGTTGAAACTGTAAATCCAACGCAGCCCGACAATCAAAGCCAGAATTCCACTTCAAGTCAGGGCAGCGACAGCAATAAAACTTATTATTACGAAATTACAGCCAAAGATATTGGCTCTACTTTTATTTCTTTTTCCTTTATCTCCTTAGAAGATATGCAGGTATCAAAGGTACTGAAGGTCGAAAAAAAAGACGATACAGGATTTTATTTAATAGCAAACATACCGTTAATCTTCTATCTTGCGGGTGTGCTTTCTGCTGAGATGGGAAAATCTTTTCCAGATGAAGCCTTAAAGGCTCAGGCAGTAGCTGCAAGAACATATCTATATTCAAGTGGCTTTTCCCCCGATTTAAATCCTTCAAACAATCAAGCCGGCTCAAATACCAGTTTGACTTTGAATTCGAAAAATAAAAAACCCTATGATGTTGAAAATTCTACAAATTTTCAGGTCTTCTCTTTTAAAAATATAGAATATTTCATCCCCTATGTTGCAGCAACAGATAATCTTGTTCTTAAATATGATGGTTCAGTTTTTCCAACCTATTTTCATTCTCATTCAGGTGGTATATTGACAACCCCTGAACTTGTATGGGGTAAAAAAATTTCGAATGTTTATAAGGTAAAAGAAGATATTTTTAGTGGGGATTCTTATAAATGGAAGGCTGAGATAGGAAGGTTTTTCTTGAAGACTCTTTTTCAAAGAGCAGGTTTTGATGTAGATGGCTATTGCGAAAATATTGAAATATTGAAAATTGGCGAAGACAAAAGAGTTTCAAAGATAAAACTTTCCTTTTCAAATGGAAAGATAGTAGAATTAACAGGGGATGCATTTAGAAAGGTTGTCGGGACAACAGTTATAAAATCTACAAATTTTAGTTTTACTTATGATGCATCTAATCAAAATTTTATCTTCAATGGTATTGGTTATGGTCATGGCATAGGTCTTTCGCAATATGGTGCAAAAACCATGGCTGAGCGTGGTTTTAGTTTCGATAGAATTTTAGCTTTCTATTATGATGGTTCTAAACTTGAAAAAAGATAGTTTTTTTCAAAATCTTAATTAAAATGATAAATTAGAATAATAAATTTTAATAATAATAAAATAATAAATAGCATTCATTATTAAATCTATATTTCTAAAAAAATGTTTTTCTAAATTTTGGTTGTCAATTATAAAATTTAAGCTATTAATCCTCTGAGCAAACAGAAGTTGAATTATTAAAAATTTAAGGATTTTTTATGAAAATTAAAAAATATTTTATTGCAATTTTATTTGCCATCTTTTTTTTCCTTGTTTTAACCGGCTGTCCTGCAAAATTTATTGTAGATACTAATAATCCATATGATGGTGTTCCACTAACGGTATCAGAAAATTTTGCACCAAACGAATCCTGGACATTTATGATCTATCTTGATGGAGATAACAATCTTGAACCAGCAGCAATTGAAGATTTTAATGAGATGATATCTGGTTTGAATGGTCTTGGTAATCCTAATATTAATGTTATTGTATTAATGGATAAAGCTTCTATTGATGATACAAAATTATATGAAATAAATCAATCTAATTCATATACCATGCTTGATGGTTCTGTTTATAATCTTCCTTCAGATACTGGAAATATTGAATTAAATATGGGTGATCCAAATACTTTAAAAAATTTTATTAATTATTGTAAAAACATTCATTCTTCACAACATTATGCCTTAATACTCTGGAACCATGGCGGTGGAGCAAGAAGTAAAGATATTTCAGCAAACAATAATAATCTTTTAAAAGCTGTATGCTGGGATGAAACAGATAATAATGATTGTCTTTATCTTGATGAAGTCCAGCAGGCTTTAACTGATGCTGATTTTAACTCTTCAACTAAACTTGATTTTATTGGTTTTGATGCATGCCTTATGGGAACTGTAGAAGTTGCTTATGAATTCAGAGATTTAGCACTTGTTATGGCTGGTTCTATGGCAACTGAATGGGGTGATGGCTGGGATTATGATGCTTTATTTAAAGGTATGGCTTTGGGATCAAATAATGATCCAAAAGAGCTTGGAAAACTTGTAGTAAAAACATATCATGATTCAACATCAAGTGAATTTAATCAAACTCAAGCTGCCATAGATCTTACAAAAATATCAGATTTAAAAGATTTTATATATAATCTTGCTGTATCATTGTATTATGAAAATAAAAAATCAGACATAGAAATATTAAGAGATAAGGCAATTCATTTTTACGATAGTGATGAAGATTCAATAAATTATCCTTATTTTGACTTAAATGATATTGCCTATCAGATACTTGGAAATGCAGGTTTCTTTTCGACTGCCTCTATAAATAATGCTCGTGATATAATTGATACTCTTTCAAATGTTATTATAGCAGCTTATGCTGGTTCAAATTATGGAAATTACTATGGATATGGAAGTGATGTAAAGCGAGGTCTTTCAATCTTCTTTTCAAGAGGAAATCTAACTTTTACTTATAATAATAATAATTACTCTCATTATGCATCTCAATGGTGGTATACAAATGTGGATACAAATCAATGGAATTTAGGTTCACTTTATGGTAAAATAGACTTTGCAGATTCTGATACAGATGGCACAGTTGAAACCTGGCGAGAGCTTTTTGAAAAATGGTATGATCCAACAAATACTTATACCCCTTCAAGTTATTAGGATATAGAACTAAAAGGCTATCCTTTATTGGGTAGCCTTTTTCATTTATTGACCAAAAAAATTAACATGATAATGATTCTTTAATGAAAATACTTATTATCAAACAGACTTCACTTGGAGATGTTCTTCACTCAACGGTTGCAATAGATGCCATAAAGAAAAAATACCCTGATGCCAAAATAACATATCTTGTCGATATAAGTGCTCAGGATATTGTTAAATATAATCCAGATGTAGATAGGATTATCCTTTTTCATTTTAACTATGTTATCAATCTTGCAAAGAAAAATATTTTTAAGGTCATAAAATATTTTTATGACAAGATAAAAGAATTAAGAAATGAAGAATATGATATTGCATTCGATCTTCAAGGGCTTGAAAGATCTGTTTTATTCTTATATTTTGCAAGGGCAAAAGAAAAGTATGTTAAGGGAAGATATCCACTATTAAAAGGTTATAAAAATAAAGATATACATGCGACTTTAGAGATTCTTTCAGTTTTATCTCTTGCAGGTATAAAGCAAGATGAAACAAAAATGAGCCTTTTCATTCCAGAAGGAATAGAAAAAAGTATTTTATCATTATTGGAAAAGATAAATCCAGATAAAAAACCTATTATAACCATAAGCCCATTTACAAGATGGGAAACAAAAAATTGGGGATTGGATAAATTTAAAGCATTATTAAAATTACTTGAACAAAAAGATTATATTATCTTTTTAACTGGATCAAAAGAAGATCAATCTGAAGTTGAATCAATGATTGATAGAAATTCAATAATAGATAAAGATGATGATTCAAATCTTACTAAAAAAGCTAAAGATAAAATATTCAATCTTGCTGGAAAGTTATCTATACTTGAATTTGCATCTTTAATAAAGCATAGTAATCTTTTGGTATCATGTGAAAGTTTTCCTCCTCATATCGCCTCTACTTTGCATATACCCGTGATTGTTCTTATGGGTCCAACAGATGAGAAAAGAATAGGACCAATCAATACAAGATATAAACTAATTCGTGCCGAAAATGTTTTATGTTCAAAATGCTATAAAAGAAGATGTAAAAAAATGGATTGCATGAAAAATATAATGCCCGAAGTTGTCTATGAAAGTATAGTAAATATGATCGAAAATAGATGAGTTTAATCAAAATATTTTAAAGTTATTTTTAAAGTTAACTTTAATATTTTTCATTCAATAATTTCATTATTGATCTTTTTATTTATTTTTTTGATAGTATCTTCATCAACTTTTTCAAACTCCCTATCATATGTAAAAAGCCCATTTAATTCGTCTTCAATATCACTTAACTGAGTATAAACACAAGCAGATAAACCTTTTTTTATATTTGATACGACATCTTTTTCATACAATCTTAAAATACTTAAATTTAGCTTATTTAAATCCGTGTATATTTTATATCCAAATAGTTTGTTGGAAAAAACATGTCCTTCAACTTTATAACTATATCCTCCAAATTCACTTAAAACTTTTATACGAGATGTTTTTTTTCTACTCAATTTAAATCTTTTATAATATATATGCTTGCTATAAAAATCTCCGCATTTTTGATCATGCCATCCACTTGCGCTATCAATAAGTCTTGTCTTGTCAATACTTTTAACTTTTTCGGTTATCCTTTTTGAATCAAATTGACCCCAACCTTCATTAAATATGACCCAAACTGCTATGCTAACAACATTATATAGATGATTTATAGTTCTTTCAGCTTCTTTCTCAAAAATTTTTCTAGAAAAGGTTTCCTTTCTTCCAAACAAACTATATAAATTATCTTTAATATAAATACCAATAAATGGCAAAATCTGAGTTATCATAGGTCTATAAGGATAACCTCCACTAGGGAAATCCTGCCATACAATTAGACCAAGTCTATCACAATGATAATACCATCTTAATGGTTCTATTTTTATATGTTTCCTTATCATATTAAAACCCATTTCTTTTAGCCTTGACAACTCCCATACCATGGCTTCGTCAGAACAAGCTGTATATAAACCATCGCTATAGTATCCCTGATCTAAAACACCACTTAAAAATATAGGTTTCCCATTCAATGCAAATCTTGTATAGCCATCTTTATCTACTATTTTACCAAATTCCCTCATACCAAAATAGCTTTCGACCCTATCTTTTCCATATTCTATAGTTAAGTTGTAAAGAAAGGGATCCTCACAACTCCAAAGATGTGGATTATTTATTTTAACTCTAGAAACTAAATTTGTCGTCTTAATTTCAGTTATTTTTGTATTATTTTCAAAGATTGAAATAAAGATATCTTCATTATTGTTAGATATATCGGGAAAAGATTCATTTCTTATCTTTTGCCCATCTTCTATTTCCAATCTTATTTCTATCTCACCTTTTTTTATATCAGGGGTATAAAATATATTTTTTATATATTTTTCAGGAACTTTTTCCAACCATACCGTCTGCCATATCCCGCTTTGTGCTGTATACCAGATACCACCTCTATTGATTTTTTGCTTACCATAGGCTGAAAAAGATTTATCTGAATTATCAATAACTTCAACCAATAACTCATTTTTATCTTTCTTAATATATCCTGTTATGTCAAAATAAAATGGCCAGTATCCTCCTCTATTTTCACCAACAAAAAGATTATTGATATATACTTTACAATTTTGATCAACTGCGCCAAAATGAAGAAGAATTCTTTCTCTTTCATTATCAAAGTTTTTAAATATATCATTCAAATCGAAAAATCTTTTGTACCATAGCACCTGGCTCTCTTTAAGTTGTCTATTAACACCTGACAAAATGGATTCAGGAGAAAAAGGAACTATTATTTTTCCATCAAAATTTATTGGTTTTTCCTCATTTTTATTTCTTATAGCATATTCCCATTCACCATTTAAGCAAAACCAGCTTTCTCTTTTCATTTGAGGTCTTGGATATTCATTTAAAGGACAATTTTTATCGATATTTTTAGCCCATCTTGTAAATAGATGATTTGCTTCATCTCTTATATTTACTTCTTTCATAATTTCCTCTTTCTAATCAATAAACCATCAATTAATTATCAAATAATTATTTTATAATTGAATCATCTATAATTACCATCTATTTATTGCATGTTCACAAAAAGCCAATAGATTATTGATATTTATCTTTTCACCATTATCAGATTTAACATAACCATTGAAATAACCAAAAACCTGATGACATTTTGTATTAACAATTAAAAGTTTATTTTCTGTATAATTGTCAAAAATTGGAGTCATTTCCAGATCAAGCTTACCTTTTTCATCATAAAAATGCCATTTATTCATGTAATTTTGCAAATCGATATCATATTTTAAATTTTCAATCTTGTAAGGTTTACCATTTAAAAAATATATATTTTCTTTCGGACTTCCATCAGATCCAAAACCCCAACCTAAATTAAATGCAAATCTATTATTATTTATAACAGCAGCTCCATTTCCCCAGAACCATTGATGTTTATATGGCCATACGCCTCTTCCCCAGTCTAAAACTGCAGTATCATTAGAATCAAAATCAAACACAATATCATCGATATTAACTTTGCCAGCTATATTAAAAAAATTTTCCTTACAATTCAGGTAAAATTGATTTTTCTTTTCAAAAGGTGTGACTATAACAATTCTATTTTCATCCTTTTTATTAAATAATTCGATCTGAACTTCTATATATATCTTTTTTTGACTTTTCCCCTTATATCCTTTGAAGTTAAAGTCCAAAATCCTTCTATAATTATTAATCGTAAAACAAATATTAAATTCTTTATCCTTATAAAACAACTGAGTATTTTTATCTGGATCTTCAGGCATATTCAGACTCTTAAAAGGAAATAGTTTTATTTTACTTATACTTATTTTTCTTCCAGTTTTAACATTAAAAATATTAAAAGAAAAATTTGCTGCATATGATATATGACCAAAAGTCATCTGTATAATATAATCCTGATGTTTTATCTGATAAAAATCCCACTCTTTAAGTGAAAATAGATTTGTTTTAATTTTATTTCTGTTATAGTCAAAAACCATTCGATATGAATAACCAAAATCTTTTAGAAAACCTCTTTCATCTAGCAATTCAATCTTTTCATCTATATATTTTCCCATCTTATATACCTAAATATTCTTGATTTTTATTTATCACTTTATTTATTAGTTAACTTTTTTGTTTTATTAATTCAATAAAATTCTTGTAATTTCTTTGATTTTTATCTTTTATTTTATTCTTTTATAATAACTTTTTGCTGCAAAAAATAATGGTATAAGAGATGGGAAAAGTAAGATTCCAGACCAGGTAAATATTGAACTTGTAGGTATATTCTCTTTTATTCCATATGCATTTATAGTTGTTCCTGCACCATTTTTAACTACAATATTTCCTATGATTGTCCCTATAATCATTGGTAAAAGAGTGAAAAAAACTATTCGTATTCCTTCAAATTGTCCCCTGCTATTTTCAGGGTATAATTGCTTCAACCACATAGTCATAGATTGAGTTATAAGGATATATCCCGAACCAGCAAAAAATACTCCTATAAATAATGTCAGGTTATTTAGAGAAAATACATTTACCGTATTTATACTATTTTTTTTCACAAGAAATGATATGGTAAAAACACCAATTAAATCCATAAATATAGCCACATAAGAAACTATCGGTGTCCTTTTTTTATTTATCAATATTGCTGCTGGTACTGTTAAAAACATTGCTAAAATCAAGCCAATGCCTTCTATTAAGCCCATCTTATCGGGAGTAAAGCCCATATAATATATCAACCAGTTACCCATATGAACAAAATAGACATTGAAAGGAATAAAAAATAATGCAGTAGTTACACATACAAGAATTAATTCTTTTGAGGTAGGAAAATTCTTTAAGGTAAATACTTTTGAAAATTGATTCCAGAAACTACCATCTTTATATGGTTTTAAGTATGGAGAATCTTTCATGACAAATAAAGACAAAAATCCCATAGATATGACAAAAATTCCCATCGTCCAGAATAATCTTTGATAATTATCATTTGTTCCTATAAGAAAGCCTCCGACGATTGTCCCGACAATTGTAGCTATGACAGGCTGAGTTGCAAGACTGGCTCCAATCTGCCCTCTATTGTTATCTGTTGTCATATCATTTATCCATGCATTATATCCGCAATCATTTCCAAGAGAACCAAAAAAACTCATTATATCATCGGCTAATATTACTAATAAAGCTGCCAACCATGTGTATTTCCCAGGATTTTGATTTAATATTTTACCTGCAAATTCAGTAAGTCCAAATATTATTGTAAATATTCCCCAGATAATATAACCTATAGAAACAAATTTTCTTCTTGTCCCAGACCTGTCTGAAAAAGTACCGAAAAAGAATGTTGAAAAGGTTGTCACAAGAGCGCTTGTTATAACCATCAATGTAACTATGGTGGAATTTTTAGCTATTTTTGCATAAACAAAGGTATTGAACCATTGATTTTCAATATTCCAGCAAAGTTGTCCAACAAGTCCAAGACACCATACCAGAAGCCAGAACTTAAAACCTTTAGAAAACTCCCTCTTTGAAAAATCCATCATTAAACTCCTTTTTGAAAAGATTCATAATCTGCCAATGAGACATCTGCCATAGAGTTAATATTACTCCATATTTTATCGGATTTTGAAGACCATCTGTCAAATTTTTCTGGATTAGCGGGATATTTTTTATAATGAATTAATAATTTAAAAGCTAAAAATAATCCCTTTAATATAGAAGACACTGTTTTAAATTTTAATTTTTTATTAAATAATCCATTAATTAATTTTATTAAAATAAATTTTAATGGATTTTCGTCATCATTTACAAAGATAATGCTTTTCTCAAATTCATAATCATTCTCTTCTTCAGAACAATCGACAATATAAGGTAAAAGTGAAAATAAAAAAATTAATTTTGAACCTAATTGATCATAAAATTTTTTGTTTATCTGCCATAAATTCTCTTTTTTTAATTTTATATTATTTTTAAAATTATCTTTTATGATTTCAGCAGCAATATTTGCATGAAACCAGCCAAGTGCAATTCCTTCGCCATTCATGGGATCTGTTAAACATGCTGCATCACCAAGTACAATAAAATTATCTGAAACAAAACTATATAAAAACCTGTGATAGGGTGTGCAACTTTTCTCAATATATTGAACCTTAAAAGAAGGTAATTTTATTTTACTTAAAAATTTTTTTAAACAATATTCAGCATATTCAAATGAATAGTTAGAACCTATACCGATAATAGCACCTTCTTTATCATGTGAAGGAGCAATCCATGTCTTATAATATGGCCAGCCAACAGGAAAATTGACTTTATCTTTTTCAGGATTATCAAATTTTATATAATTTAAAACAACATAAAATTTATCTTTACTTCCTATATCAAATCTTTCTATAAATCTATCTTTCAAATCTTTTCTAACAACTGATTCTATACCACTTGCATCTATTATAAGCTTTGAGAAAATCTCATCTTCATTTTCATTATTTTTTATTTTTGCACCACAAATCTTCCCTTCTTTATCATATATTAAGGATAGATATTGCGAATTAAAATAGAATTCTACTCCTTTTTCTTTAGCTAAATCGACAAGTTTTCTTAAAAAAATATGTCTATGAATGCCAAGAATATTTTTATTTGTAACTTTGGGAAATCTATCGAACGAAGAACGAGAAATAGATTTTTGAAAGCTGCTTATTATACCAAATTCATCAATATTATTATCAATAAAATCCTGTTTTAATAAAAGATCTAAAGGAAGATGAAAAACATCATATCTTTTACCAAGATTTTCAAGTCTATCTTTTTCA